>CAJOPH010000001.1 GCA_905236805.1 uncultured Eubacterium sp.
AAGATACTGGCCGAGCTTATGAGAATCAGGCAGATATGCTGCGACCCGGAGCTTCTCTTCTCCGATTACAAGGGTGAGAGCGCAAAGAGGCAGGCCGTTATGGAGCTCATCGAAAACGCCATGGAGGGCGGGCACAGGATACTGCTTTTTTCCCAGTTCGTATCGATGCTCGGGATACTGGAAAAAGAGCTTGAAAAAAGGCAGATAGAATATTACAAGATAGTGGGACAGACCCCGAAGGACAAGAGGCTTTCCCTGGTAAAGGCCTTCAACGAGGGAGATGTGCCCGTGTTTCTCATATCCCTAAAGGCCGGGGGAACGGGCCTAAACCTTACCGGGGCGGATGTAGTCATACACTATGATCCCTGGTGGAACGTGGCCGCCCAGAACCAGGCAACGGACAGGGCCCACAGGATAGGCCAGAAAAATACCGTCACCGTTTACAGGATGATAGTAAAGGGCACCATAGAAGAAAAGATACTGGAGCTGCAGGAAAAGAAAAAGGACCTGGCAGACGCGATAATATCAGGAGAAAACGCTGGTATTTCCGGCATGACCACAGAAGAGCTTATGGATCTGCTTTCCTAAGCTGCAGGGATCTGCTTTCCCAAACTGCATGGATATGCTTTGTGCGGGGCATACGGGTGATAAGATGGATAGGAATCAATTAAAACTTTTGGCAATAGTGGCGATGGTAATAGACCATACCGCATGGGGGTTTGTGGAATTTATGACCCCCCTGGGGCAGACCATGCATATACTGGGGCGCTTTACCCTGCCCATCATGTGCTTTTTTATAGCGGAGGGGTACCGTCATACCAAAGACATTAAAAAATACCTGACCCGCATGGCGACCTTCGCGCTTATTTCGGGCTTTCCGTTTTATATATTTTTCCATGAGGAGTATGGCTACAGGCAAAACATCATATTTGACCTTTTTCTGGCGCTTTTGGCCCTTTGCATTTCGCAGTATAAAAAGATCGAAAAACCCTTAAGGATAGTGGGGGTATGCCTTGTGATCATGGTATCTGCCATGATAGGAGGGTGGGTGATATTGCCGATATTCTACGTGCTGATCTTTTATTACGCAAAAGACAAAAAGACAAGGACGGTGAGGTTTGTCCTTATGACCTTTGTCTTTGAGGCCGTTCTTATCTGCCTCATAATATTAAATCAGCATTATCATTTTTCGAAGTACGAATGGACGGTCGAAGAGAGGCTCTACCTCCTTGGATTTGCCATGGCGGCGGTGCCGCTTTATTTTTACAATGGCAGGAAGGGAAAGCCTTTATTCAAGAACAGGATTCTTGACAGGTATTTTTTCTACGCCTTTTACCCGGCGCATTTCCTCGTGCTTTATTCGATAAAGTGTGCGATATCGGGGGTGACGGTTCATGACATCTACATCCATACCAATGTGCTCGCCTTTATCGTGGGGCTGCTGATCTTTGTCTACGTGCTCCGTCAGCCCGTATCCCGCGCCCAGATGGCGGTCTCTTTCTTCATGCTGTCCGGCGTCATGTACATCTATGGCTTCCTCCTGGAGGTAACCGCCCTGGACGTGGAAGGGGTATACGCGGCGACCAAGCTTCAGTATTTTGCCATCAGCCTTACCATGGTGGCAATCACGTTCTGCCTGCAGGAGCTTACGCATATAAAGATGCCCTCCTTCATCTATGCGGCGGAGGGGATGATGTGTATTTTCATATTGTGGGTGGTTTTTACCTACAGACAAAACAGGCTGATGTATTCGGGGATCAGGATAAATCATTCCGAAGGTCCCTTCCCCCGTATGGAGGTAGTCGGGTATGGACCCGCCTTTTATATCTTTGTGGTCTACTGCGGGGTAGTGTGCATGATATTGACGGGCGTGGGGATATATTCGGCAAGGCACACGAATGAGCTTCAAAAAAAGAGGCTCTCCGTCATGCTCTACGCGATGCTCTGCATGTGGATTCCCTATGTGGTAAAGATGACGGGCATAACGAACGGCTATGAGATACCTGCCCTTTTCATACCCATTACCGCGGCATTTTTGTCCCTTGCCTTGGTCAAATACAATTGCTTAGACTCCGTGTCTTTGGATGTGCTAAACGCCGTAAACAAGGGTAAGGAAGGGATCCTCATCATGGACTTTGGTTCAAAGGTCTTGTATTTTAATACCTTTATGGGGGATATCTGCGATGGCCTTGAGAGGTATTGCGACGCGTCAAGGATTCCCTTCGTGGAGGAGGCCCTTCGCAGCAGGAGCGGCAACGTCACCTTTGGCGAACGCACGTTCGATGTGAGGGTCGACCCCCTCATAGAGCAGAGTCATCACGTGGGAAGCATCCTGTGGGCCTTTGACATCACGGAAAAATACAGTTATTTTGAAAAGGTAAAGGAAGATGCCTCAAGGGATCCCCTGACGGGAGTGCTAAACAGGAACGAATTTGAAAAGAGGGTCTCAAAGCTCATAAAAAACCGGAGGATGGGGGCCTTTTACATGGTGGACCTCGATGACTTCAAGAACATAAATGACTCATACGGCCACGGAGTGGGTGATGATATTCTGGTGGCCGCCGCTCAGGCCATGGAAAAGTCCGTCCCGGAAGGAATAAAGGACAGCGTGACCATAGGAAGGATGGGCGGTGATGAATTTTTTATGTTTTATGAGGACGAGGTGGATGAGACCCAGCTGGGGATGTTTGCCCAGTCTGTAGTGGATGCTTTTTCAAGTTCCCTTTGCGATATGGGGATGGGGAATGCCACCTCCCTTTCCATAGGAATAGCCATCTGCCACGGAGAGGAAAACACAGAGTATGACGATGCCTACAGAAGGGCCGACAAGGCCCTCTACAAGATAAAGAACCGCGGCAAGGGCAGGTATGCTTTCTCAGGGAGGTAAGATCTATGCATTATGAAAATCCGGTATACAGGCCGCCCAGTGAGGCGTACAGCCTGATAGTCCAGATAACGAACGGATGTTCTCACAACGGGTGTACGTTCTGCAATATGTACAAGGGCAAGGCATTCAGGATCAATCCCTTGGAACAGGTCTTTGAGGATTTTGACGAGGCGAGGCTTATGTATGGGTACGTGGACAGGGTATTTTTGGCCGATGGGGATGCCCTCATATATCCCGCCAAAGACCTTGTCGATATATTGGAATATATCAAAAAAAACTTCCCCGAGGTCAAGAGGATATCAAGCTATGCCACGCCAAGGAGCCTTCTCTTAAAGAGCGAACAAGAGCTTTCTTTGATTCATGAAAAGGGACTTGATATGCTATACCTTGGTCTTGAGTCAGGATCTGACAAGGTTCTTTCGCTAAGGAACAAGGGGGAGACATCAGAAAAAATAGTAGAGGCCGGAAAAAAGGGGATAGACGCGGGATTTAAGGTATCTGTCACCATTCTCTCGGGGCTGGGTGGAGTAGGGCTTTTGGAAGAGCACGCGCTGGAGACGGCAAAGGCCCTTACTGCCATGAAGCCCCATTACATAGGTGAGATGACCTTAAACATCATTCCGGGGACGAAGCTCTACGAAGAGGCAAAGTCAGGAGATTTTGTCATGCCTGACCCGAAAGAGATACTGAGGGAGACTCGCCTTATCATAGAAAATACGGATGACGAGGGGGCTGTGTTTCGTTCCAACCATGTCTCAAACTACATCAACATCCGGGGAACCTTCAACGAGGGAAAAAATGACATGATAAGGCAGATAGACAGCGCGCTTAAAAACGGGAACTTCAAGGTAAGGCATTATACCAATATGTAATAGAGGTGGTACATGACCATAAAGGGAATAAACATAGGCGAAGGTGAGCCAATCATCTGCGTGGCGGTGTGCGAGGCGGATGAGGCATCCGTCATAGCCAAGGTAAGAGAGCTTTGCGACGCGGGGGTTTTGGCAATAGAGTGGAGGGTGGATTTTTACGAGCATTATTCAAGGCCTGACCTGGTGGTCATGCTCCTTAATGAGATTAAAGCCATGATCGGGGACATATGCTTTATATTTACCTGCCGCACCGTTCCCGAAGGGGGAAAGGGGGATCCCACGAAGGAGTTTTACATGGCGCTCCTTATGGAGGCGGCAAAGACACGTATCCCTGATTTCATAGATGTAGAGGCAGACAGGTTAGATGACACGAAGGACTTTATATCAAAGATAAAGGAGACGGGCAGATCCGTCATATCCTCCCACCACGATTTTTACAAGACCCCGGGGACGGCAGATATCATATCCAGGATCTATGACATGTATGACGACGGGGCAGACATAGCAAAGATCGCCGTTATGCCAAAGTCCTTCTCGGATACGGCCAGGGTCATGGATGCGACCATGATAGTAAAGGAAGCAAGGCCGGACCGGCCCCTTATCATGATAGCAATGGGGAGGCTCGGGGCCATCACCCGCCTGGTGGGGGAGGCCTGCGGGTCGTGCCTTACCTTTGCCACGATAGGGGAAGGGTCTGCCCCCGGGCAGATGAAGTATGAAAACGTAAAGAAAGCCATAGCCGCGATACATACCTGTTTGGAAGAAGAGTAGGGGGTCTTATGGAAAAAAGAAAGGATGTCAAGGTATTCATCATAGGGTTTATGGGGGTCGGAAAGTCCACCGTTTCCAAGGTGGTGGCGGAAAAGACAAATATCAGGGTATTTGACACCGACAAGATGGTGGAGAGGGAAGAGGACCTTAAGGTCTCTGAAATATTTAAGTACAGGGGCGAGGAGGCCTTCCGCATGGCGGAAAAAAGAGCCCTTATGGAAATATGCCACGAAAAAGGAAGCGCCATTGTTTCATGCGGGGGAGGGATAGTCCTAAGGGACGAAAATGTAAGGATGATGAAAAAGGCCGGAAAGATCCTCCTTCTGGAAGCTTCCCCCTCGACCATTTACGAGCATGTAAAGGACTCAAAAAAAAGACCCCTCTTGAACGGCAACATGAACGTCCAATATATCGGGGAGCTTATGGCACAGAGGGAAGACGCCTACAGGAAGGCGGCGGATGAGGTGATAAACGTGGATGGGGGCAGCGTGGAAAAGACCTCGGACAGGATAATAAATGTGTTTGGACTGTGATTTTTGGGGGATATGGGGGATTTTTCCTTGAATAAAGGAAAGATTTGTGATATAATACTTTTTTGCCTGTAAGGGCTATGACCATGCACCCGTAGTTTAATGGATAGAACACCGGATTCCGGTTCCGGCGGTGCGGGTTCGATTCCTGTCGGGTGCAGTTATCATTTTTCGGAAGGGAATATTTGTGTATGAGTACGTACAATAAGGGGAAAAAGCTCAGGGGAAACGGTGGAAAGGTTCCGGCCGGCAATGTCCTTAGGAATGAGGACAAAGACTCCGAAGGGTCTTTAAGGAAGGATCAGGAAGGCTCTTTGGAAAAAAGCGCCTCCAAGGCGTCAAAGACGGCACAGGGCGCAGGCAGTGACATGATAGGTTCCGCGATCGAGTATGTGACGGGGCACAAGGAGCTGTTCGGCGTGATAGCTGCCCTGGTATTACTGATAATCATCATTGCCGTGGCGGGAAAGTCATGTTCCAAAGGATCCTCGGAGACGGGAGATGCCACAGGCAGCGCTGTTTCGGGCGATGCCATAGCCAGCGGTGATTACGTATACGAGGAGCTTAAGGAAAATAAAGACGAAGGCGTAGTGAGCGTCATTTCAGGATATTATTCGGCTTATTCCTCGGGGGATGCCGATTCCATGGCGCAGACGGCCTACCCCATCTCCAACAGGGAGGCTTCGTATGTAAAGGCCATGAGCGCGTACGTGGATTCCTATGAGGATTTCCATATCTACACCAAGAGCGGCCTTTCCGAAGGGAGCCTTCTTTGCACGGTGACCTATGAGACGAAGTTTTCCGGGGTAGACACGGCGGCGCCGGGTTCGGATACCTTTTACCTGGTACAGGGAGATGACGGCTCATACCACATAGACAATGCCTACAGCTGGTTCAACCTCCTTTCGGGAGAAAATGAGACCGACACGACCATATCCGACAGGCTCTCTGCCTACAATGAAGAAGAGGACGTGGCAGCCGTGGTAAAGAGGGTGGACAGGGACTACGTAAGGGCCCTCGCGGCGAATTCCGACCTCAACACCATGGTCACGGAGACCGTAACGAAGGCGGTAACCGACTGGGCGTCCTCCGATGACGCAAAGAACGCATCGGGGAACATAGAGGCCAAGGTTCAGGAAGACTCGTCAGACTCCGATGAGAATAATGACGACGAAAATAAGGACACTAAAGAAGCTTCCGCGGGCGATGACAATACCGGTGAAGATACATCCGCCGATGATGACGAAAATGATACCGAAACAGATGATACCG
>CAJOPH010000002.1 GCA_905236805.1 uncultured Eubacterium sp.
ATAGAAGAGATTTTTTCATAAAGGAGATTTTTTGTATAGAAGCTTTTTTCACACAGGAGGAAAAACACAGATGTCAGAGAGCATGAATGGCCTAAAGAGGACAAAAAGATGCGCCCTTTTCGGATCAAGCGATGAAGGGCAAAAGGTAACCCTCATGGGCTGGGTTCAGAAGAAAAGAAACTTAGGGTCTTTAATCTTCATTGACCTAAGGGATGTATCAGGGATCATCCAGGTGGTATTTGACGAAAACAGCACTGAAAAAGAGGTCTTTGAGAAGGCAAACGGGCTTCATTCGGAATACGTGATAGCCGTGGAGGGGACCATAAAGAAAAGGGAGGGAGAGGTAAATAAGGTCCTAAAGACGGGGGAGATAGAGGTGGAAGGAAAGTCCCTGAGGATACTTTCCGAATCAAAGACCCCGCCTTTTCCCATAGAAAGGGATATTGATACCAGGGAGGAGCTCAGGCTCAAATACAGGTACCTTGACTTAAGAAGACCGGATATCAGGGATAATATCATATTAAAGAGCCGCGTGATGCAGTTGGTCAGGAATTTTCTTACCAATGAGGGATTTTTGGAGATAGAGACCCCCATGCTCACAAAGTCCACCCCCGAGGGGGCCAGGGATTACCTCGTCCCTTCCAGGGTACACCCGGGGTCTTTCTATGCCCTGCCCCAGAGCCCGCAGCTATTCAAGCAGCTCCTTATGTGCTCGGGGTATGACAGGTATATGCAGATAGTCAGGTGCTTTAGGGACGAGGATCTAAGGGCCGACAGGCAGCCGGAGTTTACCCAGATAGACATGGAGCTATCCTTCGTGGACGAAGAAGACGTGATGGACATCAATGAAAGATTGCTCAAATACGTGTGGAAAGAGGCGCTCGGGGTAGATATTAAAATACCATTTAAGAGAATCCCCTATAATGAGGCCATGGAGCGCTACGGGTCGGACAAGCCTGACACCAGGTTCGGGATGGAACTAAGGGACGTATCGGATACGGTACGAAACACGGGCTTTTCCGTCTTTACCTCGGCGATAGATGACGGGGGCTCTGTCCGGGGCATAAATGTCAAGGGTCAGGGCGGCATGGGCCGCAAAAAAATAGACAAGCTCACTGAATATGTCCGGGGAATAGGGGCAAAGGGATTGGCCTATATACAGCTGACAGCGGAAGGGGAGATAAAATCTTCCTTCAAGAAATTCCTTAAAGACGATGAAATGGCGGATCTTATAAAGGCCATGGATGGTGAAAACGGGGACCTTCTCTTATTTATATCTGACAAAAACAAGATGGTATTTGACATACTGGGGTCCCTTCGTGTAAAATTAGGAGAAGACCTGGGGCTGATAGACGAAGATGAGTTTGATTTTCTTTGGGTTACTGACTTTCCGGTCTTTGAGTGGTCGGAGGAAGAGGAGAGGTACAAGGCCATGCACCATCCTTTTACCAGCCCGAAGGACGAGGATATAGACCGACTCGAGAGCGACAAGGGAAGTGTAAAGGCTAAGGCCTATGACGTGGTCTTAAACGGTGTGGAGCTGGGCGGCGGGTCTGTCAGGATCCACCGGGCAGATGTCCAGGAAAGTATGCTTGAGGCTTTAGGGTTTACCATGGAGTCCGCGCATGAGCAGTTTGGGTTCCTTTTGGATGCTTTTTCCTATGGGGTGCCTCCCCACGCGGGACTGGCCTACGGGCTCGACCGCATGATAATGCTCATGGGCAAGGCCAAAAGCATCAGGGATACCATAGCCTTCCCCAAGGTAAAGGACGCCTCAGACCTGATGAGCAACGCGCCGTCGGAGGTAGATGAAAAGCAGCTAAAGGAGCTTTGGCTTACGATCAATAATGATGGTAAAGCAGATTAGATGATAACAATTAAAAAGTATGATGATAAGGAAAATACCTGACTGATTAAGGAGGATACCAATGGATTATTTCAAGGAAACCATGAACACGGATGCCGAAATAGCAGGCCTCATAAACGAGGAATTTGACAGGCAAAACGCCCATATAGAGCTCATAGCGTCGGAGAACTGGGTGTCCCACGCCGTGATGGGGGCGATGGGGACGGTCCTTACGAACAAATACGCGGAAGGCTACCCCGGAAAAAGATACTACGGTGGATGCGATGTGGTGGACAAGGTGGAAAACATCGCCATAGAGAGGGCAAAGGAGCTCTTCGGGGCAGGCTACGCAAACGTCCAGCCGCACTCCGGGGCCCAGGCCAATATGGCGGTCTTTATCGCGCTCCTTGAGGCCGGAGATACCGTCATGGGGATGAACCTTGACCACGGCGGACACCTGACCCACGGGAGCCCTGTTAATTTCTCTGGATTATTTTTCAATATAGTGCCATACGGCGTAAATGACGATGGCTTTATCGACTACGACGAGGTCGAAAAAATAGCAAAACAGTGCAAACCAAAGA
>CAJOPH010000003.1 GCA_905236805.1 uncultured Eubacterium sp.
GAGCTTCTTTGCGGCCAGGGGCTTTAAGAGTCCCGCCATGTCCTTTATGGCAAAGATGTGTACGCCCAAGGACTCCAGCTCCTTTGCCTTCTTGACATAGTAATCCAAGGTGTACTTCGTCTCATTGGGGCTCGTGATATCTCCCGTGTAACAGATGGCGCCTTCTACGATCTTTTCGGTGCCAAGCGCCACGTCTATCGGCATCTTCATGTTTTCCACCCAGTTTAATGAATCAAACACGCGGAAGACATCAATGCCTTTCTTGGCGGACATCTTTATGAATTCTTCCACCACATTGTCGGGGTAGTTCGAATATCCTACTGCGTTGGAAGCCCTAAGGAGCATCTGAATCAGGGTATTTGGCATCCTCTTATTCAGGTATTCAAGCCTCTTCCAAGGAGACTCCTTTAAGAACCTGTAAGCCGTGTCATAGGTGGCGCCTCCCCAGGCCTCCACGGAAAACGCATTCGCAAAGAAGGCGTTTGCGGCGGGGGCAGCCCCTGCTATGTCCTTGGTTCTCATACGGGTAGCCATCAGGGACTGATGGGCATCGCGCATGGTGGTGTCAGTGACATAGAGCTTATCTTCCTTAAGGATCTTTTGCGTAAATTCCTTAGCTCCCAGCTTAAGGAACTCGTCCTTGGCACCGTGCACGGGCTTTGTCTTGTCGTATTCGGGAACAATGCGGTTTTCGTATTCTTCCTTTACGCCCTTGGTGGTATTTACCACGCGGTCGCCTATGAACTCGATGATCTTCGTGGCCCTGTCCTGGCTCTTTTCGAGGTCGAAGAGCTCAGGGGTTTCCTCTATGAAGGTGGTATAGCACTTGCCCTGCCTGAAGGTCTCGGAGTTTACCACGTTTATGAGGAAGGCTATGTTGGTCTTAACGCCCCTTATGCGCATCTCTTTCAAGGCACGCAGGGACTTTGCGATAGCCATGTCGAACGTGCGCCCGTGTGTTATTATCTTGACAAGGAGGCTGTCATAGTACGGCGTGATCTTCGCACCGACATACGCGTTTCCACCGTCAAGGCGCACACCCTCGCCCGAGCCTGAGCGGTACACCGTGATCTCGCCCGTGTCAGGAAGGAATCCGTTGGTGGGATCTTCGGTGGTGACACGGGTCTGGATGGCATAGCCTAAGCATTTTACCGATTCCTGGCCGGGGATACCCACTATTTCCGAATCAAGGGCGTAGCCCTGCGCAACAAGGAGCTGCGTGGAGACTATGTCTATGGCGGTAATCTCCTCGGAGCAGGTATGCTCCACCTGGATACGGGGGTTCATCTCTATGAAGTAGGGATTGTTGTCGTCATCCACCAAAAACTCCAGTGTCCCGGCATTCCTGTAGCCTACCTTTTTGGCAAGGCGGATGGCAGAGTCAAAGATAATCTTTCGCGTCTCATCGGGAATGGAGAAGGCGGGGGCTACCTCGACCACCTTCTGGTGGCGCCTCTGGACAGAGCAGTCCCTGTCGTAGAGATGCACGATGTTTCCGTAATTGTCCCCGATGATCTGAACCTCTATGTGCTTGGGGTTTCGAAGGTATTTCTCTATGAAGATCTGGTCATCGCCGAAGGCTTTTTTGGATTCATTCTTGGCCTCCTCGAACTCCCTCTCCATGTCCTCCTTCCTGTCAACTATACGCATGCCGCGGCCGCCGCCGCCGTTGGAAGCCTTGAGCATGATGGGATACCCTATCCTCTCCGCGATCTCAATGGCTTCGTCCGCATACTTTATGGCATGGTCTATGCCGGGGATGATAGGCACATCCGCCTCTATGGCCATCTGCTTGGATGAGATCTTGTCGCCCATCCTGTTCATGATGTCGGCGGTAGGACCTATGAAGGTGATTCCCGCCTCATCACAGGCCTTAACCAGAAGGGGATTTTCGGAGAGGAAGCCGTATCCGGGATGGATGGCGTCTGCCCCCGCGTATTTCGCGATGCGGATGATCTTGTCGATATCGAGGTACGCATCCACGGGACCTTTGTTCTCATCGAGGGGATATGCCTCGTCCGCCTTGGTGCGGAAGAGGGTGTATTTGTCCTCTTTGGAATAGATGGCAACGGTGCGGATGTCAAGCTCGTTGCAGGCACGGAACACCCTTATGGCAATCTCGCCCCTGTTTGCCACCAGCACCTTTTTGAAAGGCTTTATTATTTCTTGGCTCATAGTACGTTACTCC
Organism: uncultured Eubacterium sp.; assembly: GCA_905236805.1. Classification (GTDB taxonomy): domain Bacteria; phylum Bacillota; class Clostridia; order Lachnospirales; family Lachnospiraceae; genus RUG14243. Next base: position 2,189 of record CAJOPH010000003.1, read on the forward strand.
TTTGTCAGAAAACTTGAAATAATCCGTATATGTTACATAATAGTATATATAATTTACGCAAAATATGCAAGAAGTTTCTTTACTTTTTTTGGAAAAGGTATATAATATTGTATAGTATAGTTCACGGGAGGATCTTTCCATGGTGATAAAGACCAAGGATAACAAAAAGCTTAAGGCCGCGGACAGGGTGGTGAAGATAGCTTCAGCCGTTATGTGTGCCCTTCTTTCATATTTTCTCACACTGTATGTATTTAAGGATATGAAGATGTGGGAATGGTTTCCATGGTGGAAATACCTCATGCTTTCAGGGGTGGGGGTTATCTTCATACTCCTTGCGGGGATATATAACGACATAGTGGCCATGATTGCTTTTATCATAGTGTTTTTGTCGCTTCTGGTATCTGTCCCCAGGTATTCGTTCTGCGCCATTCTTTTCGTGGTGGATATCTTCATGGTAAGGCCCGCCTACTCCAGGGGTTCGTTCAGATCGGTGAAAAAATCGATTTTGTCGGGAATCATGATGTTTATCTTCATGTTTGTGGCAGGGTATATAGTCCTGGAGGTTCTTTTGGATGATTTTTCGGGAGGATGGTATGTGATTTTTGATCCCGGCATCTTCCTTGACTGCGTTATCTTTGCCGCGCCCCAGGCTTTTTTGGGGAGCTTTGTCCTATACCTTTATACCAGGTTCATTCCTGAGAATATACAGGACATTTCCCACAGGTTTGATTCCAGGGTAAACTACAGAAGGCTCTTTAATGAGATGAAGGATGAGGAGTGCGTAAAATTTGGTTTGCCCCACAGGTCTTTGCGCAACAAGTTAGGAAAGCTAAGCCTTACGATCACAGGCCTTATAGCGGTAAGCGTTTGCACCCTGGGGCTTTCTGCAACCGTGTATACCACCATAATGTTTCCATCGCTCCTTGACGTGTTCAAGGCGGGTGATGATGATGTGAGCGTTGCTTTGATCCTTGAGAGGGACGGCAATGAGCAAGGCCGGGTGGATTCTGACATATTTGATTTCATGATGAGTTCCTACGGAGTGATCTTTGACATAAGGATGATACTCATGCTGGTAAACATCAGCATGCCCGTGGTGGTGCTTGGAAACTATGTGGCACAGAACAAGATCGCCCTTCCCATCATGATGATGTCCCGGAGCCTAGGTGAATTCGTCAAGGATTCGGATGAGGGAAGGAGGGCGTACGCAGAAAAGATCCATGCCCTTGGCATAAAGACGGGAAACGAGGTGGAAGACCTCTACAACAACATAGACGGCATGGTATCCGAGATGTTAGAGTATGTGGATCACCTAAAGGAGGAGGAAAGATTAAGGGCTGATTTAAAAATTGCCGAAAAGGCCAGCGAGGCAAAAGATACCTTCCTGTCCAACATGTCCCATGAGATGAGGACTCCCCTTAATTCCATCCTGGGGATAGATGAGATGATAATCAGGGAGACTGATGACGAAGACATCCTCCACTATGCCGTGGATATCAAAAATTCCGGGCAGACCCTTTTGGGGCTGGTAAACGATATTCTGGACTTTTCCAGGATAGAAGCCGGCAAGATGGAAATATTAAATGTGGATTATGAACTTTCCAGCCTCCTTAACGACCTTATCCGCATGATCCGTCCCAGGGCTGATGACAAGGGGCTGGATTTCGTGGTGGATGTAGATGGGCAGATACCGTCCATCCTGCGCGGGGATGAGATAAGGATAAAGCAGGTGGTTCTTAATTTCCTGACCAACGCCGTAAAATATACGAAAGAGGGCACGGTCACCCTCTCGGTGGGAATGGGGGCAAAGGCGGTATCCGTGAACAGGAAGGAGGCTTTTTCCGAGGGAGGATCGTCCATAGAACTTATGGTCAGCGTCAGGGACACCGGCATAGGTATGAAGGAAGAAGACCTCGGGAAGCTAAACAAGCCTTTCGAGAGGATAGAAGAAGAAAAGAACAGGACCATTGAGGGTACGGGCCTTGGGATGAGCATAGCCACAAACCTCCTTAAGCTCATGGATTCCAGGATGGAGGTAAAGAGTATCTATGGGGAAGGGTCTGAATTTTCGTTCAAAGTGCGCCAGAAGATAATAGACCCTCATCCTATAGGGGATTTTACAAAGAGGTACGAAGAGTCCATAAGGAACATGAAAAAATACAAGGAGTCCTTCCAGGCTCCCTTCGCAAATATCCTGGTGGTGGACGATACCGAAATGAACATCTCCGTGATAAAGGGTCTGCTTAAGCGCACGAGGATCCGTATAGACGAGGCAAACAGCGGATACGCGATGCTAAAGAAGGTGGCCCTTGCAAAATATGACCTGATATTCTTAGACCACAGGATGCCGGGTATGGACGGCATGGAGGCTTTGGCCGTCATGAAGGAGATGGATGATAGCCTAAACATCGATACTCCCTGCATAGCCCTTACCGCAAACGCGGTATCGGGGGCCAGGGAAAAATATATTGAAGCAGGATTTAATGATTACCTTACAAAGCCTGTGGATGCGGAAAAACTGGAAGAGACCCTTATCAGATACCTTCCCCCCGACAAGATCCTTAGGGAAGGCGATGAGGGATATGCAAATGAGGAGAAAAAAGGCTTTAAGGATTCAGAAAGTTATTCGGATGAGGAAAGAGAGCTTATGGATAAGCTTTCGCAAATAGAGGGAGTAAATGCGGCCCATGCCCTCAAGAACTGCGGAAGCTTTGATGTCCTTAAGGGAGTGATCGACAGCTTCATAGTGGATGGACCCCAAAAGAACGAATCCATAAGGAGATTCATGGAAGAGGGAGACATAAGGAATTATACGGTCCTGGTACATGCATTAAAGAGCTCATCCCGCATGATAGGGGCAGATGACCTTTCTGAAAAGGCAAGGCTTTTGGAGGAGATGGGAGATAAGAACGATGTGGCGGGGATAAATGCGAAAACCTTTGAAGCCCTTGATGAATATGAAAGGATAACGGCTGCCCTTGAGGAGATGACAGGGCAGTCAGAAGAGCCTGAAGATGACAGGGACTTAATAGATACTTCCATGCTCGAAGACGCGTATGGCTCCGTCAGGGAGCTGGTTTTGGCAGATGATTTTGATTCCGCGAGGGAGGTATTTTCCATGCTTGATATGTACAAGATGCCGCCCGGGGAAAAGGATCGTTATGAAGAAGTAAAAAGGCTTTTAAACTCCGTGGACAGGGACGGACTTCTAGGGATACTGTAAACGATAAAGATATGAGGTATAAGTGAAAATGGAAAAGAAAATGCTATTTCTGTGCAACCAAAACAGCTTCATGGTGACTGCCATAGTGAACAACCTTAAGAAAGAAGGCTTCGATGTGGAACAGCTCCCTCCCGATGTGACGGAGCTTTCGCACATGGAAGCGCTTCCGAAGGTGTTTTTGATGTACTTAGACGATGACGAAGAGGGAAAATTCAGGGACAGCTGCGTATACCTGAGGGACAGGCTGATAGAGCAGCCCGGGGAATTTTTGCTCTATATGATAGGGACGCCCGAGGAGCTTGAAAGGCAGTATGAAAATATACCGCGCGAATATGTTTCATCCACCTTCGACAGGCCCATCAATGTAAAAGAGCTGGTGGCAAAGGTCTCGGAGGACATGGAAGAGGAGGGGAAGAAGGAAAGGAGGAATGTGATCCTTGTGGTGGATGATGACCCCACCATGCTTAATACACTTAAGGCATGGCTTTCTGACAAATACCTTACGTACATGGCAAATTCGGGGATGAACGCAATATCACTTTTGGCCCGTCACAAGGTGGACCTTATTTTGCTGGACTATGAGATGCCTGTGGTCACGGGAGCCAAGGTCTTAGAGATGATAAGGTCCGAAAGCTCAACCTCTGACATCCCCGTGATGTTTCTTACCGCCAAGGGAGACAGGGAACACGTAATGGAAGTTTTGGCATTAAAGCCCGTCAAATATCTTCTAAAGACGATGCCCAGGGAAGAGATCCTGGAGCAGATAGAGGAATTTTTTGAAAACAAAAAGAAAGAGGAAATGGGATATTGACAGGCGTTACGGCAGAGTACAACCCCTTCCACAAAGGCCATCAGTACCAGATTGGGAAAATAAGGGAAAAATGGCCCCGTGACCCCATAATAGCCCTGATGGGCGGAGATTTTACGCAGAGGGGTGAGCCTGCCATAATGGACAAATTCACAAGGACAAAGATTGCCCTTACGGGTGGGGCAGACCTGGTGATAGAACTCCCTTCGGTATATGCCGTATCGGGAGCGGACGACTTTGGGCTGGGCGCGGTAAAGATACTAAAGGGGCTTGGAACCGTAAAAAGGATGGTTTTTGGGGCAGAAGATCCTGACAGGGATTTTTTGGAGGCAATATCCGGCAAAAAATGGGAGAGCGAGAAGTTTAATAGTGATTTAAGAACCAACCTTAAAGCCGGCCTCACCTACCCGAAAGCATATTCCAAATCTTTTTCGGGAAATGGAATGGAGGAATACGCAAAGGCCGTGAAAAAGCCCAACAACATCCTGGCGCTTTCTTACATGAGGGCGGCAAAAAGGCTCTCCTGCGACATGGAGATGATTCCCATGGAGCGTGTGGGAGAAGGATACATACAGGGCGCATCCAGGATAAGGGAGGCTGTTTTTTCCGGCGGACTTTCCAAGGGCTTAGGACTTTTGCCCGGGTTTTCATATGAGGAGATGGAAAAATTTGGAAAGGAAAGGGCTTTTTTGTCCATGGATGATTTTTCCCATTACCTGGGGAGTTTTTTTCTCGAAAACGGAAAGGAAGGTATCCTGCGGTTTACCGGAGGCAATAAGGACTTGGCCAACAGGATCTACAGATATTCGAAGGATTTTACGGGTGCATCCTCCCTGGCAGGTTATGTAAAGAATAAATCTGTCACCTATGCCAGAATATCGAGGATATTTGTGCGCATGATCTTAGGCCTGGATGATGACACATTAAAGCTGGCAAAAGACGATGATTTTTTTCCATATGCCAGGATACTGGGGGTAAGGAAGGAAAAAAGGTATCTTATAGGGGAACTCATCAGCAGTTCAAAGATTCCTGTGATGGCCGGGACAGCAGATATTATTAAACAAAGATTAAATAACGGACAAAGGTTGCTTTTGGAAAAGGATCTTCATGCCCATGCGCTTTACAGGCAGGCACTGATGATAAGGGGCAGGTGCCGCATTCCCGGTGAATTTGAAGAGGGGCTTGTTGTGGTGTGATTTTATGGCATATGCGGTTACAAAAAATTCACTTGCATGTTAGGGTTTTAAGAGTTATAATGAATGGTGTGTTTTATACATGCTTATAGGAAGTTTTTATATATAGGAAACAAATTTATCTGTTTTTTATCTGTTTTCTATTACAATATTTTTATTAAGGAGGAAGATAAAAATGTCTTTTATCGAAAGCATCAAGGAGAAAGCAAAAAAGGACAAGAAGCTGATCATCCTGCCCGAGAGTGAGGACGATAGGACTTACAAGGCGGCTGAGCAGGTACTGAAGGAAGGGACCGCAAACCTTGTCATGATAGGAGAAAGTGACAAGATAGCGGCAAAGGCCAAGGAGCTGGGCGTTAATATCGACGGTGTGGACACGGTAGATCCCAAGACTTCCGACAAGCTTCAGGCATACATTGACAAGCTTGTGGAGCTTCGCTCCAAGAAAGGGATGACGGAGGAAAAGGCCAGGGAGACCCTTCTTAATGACTATCCCACATTTGGCATCATGATGCTCAAGATGGGCGATGCCGACGGTCTTGTTTCGGGCGCGTGCCATTCCACGGCTGACATTCTTCGTCCCGCACTGCAGATCCTAAAGACCGCCCCCGGCGCCCCCATGGTATCTTCCTTCTTCGTAGTGGATGTTCCAAACTGCGACCTGGGCGCGAATGGCATATTCATGTTTGCCGACTGCGCATTGGAGCAGGATCCCGATTCGGAAAAGCTTGCGCACATTGCCGCACAGACCGCAGAGAGCTTCAAGTTCTTCGTGGATGAGACACCGAATGTTGCGATGCTTTCGCATTCTACCTATGGCAGCGCGAAGCATGCGCTCGTAGACAAGGTCTCTGAGGCAGTAAAGATAGCTCATGAGAAGTATCCTGAAGTGAATATCGACGGGGAGATGCAGCTCGATGCCGCGATCATAGAGTCCGTGGGACAGTCCAAGGCTCCGGGAAGCAAGGTTGCGGGTCATGCGAATGTCCTCGTATTCCCGAATATAGATGCCGGAAATATCGGCTACAAGCTGGTTCAGAGGCTTGCGGGCGCAGATGCTTTCGGACCTGTCCTTCAGGGAATAGTAGCTCCCGTGAACGATCTTTCCAGAGGCTGCTTTGCAGAGGATATAGCAGGGGTGGTAGCCCTGACGGCGGTACAGGCACAGCAGGCAGGGAAATAACGTAAGTCGTTTACTATAAATATTTAAGGAGATAGATAATATAATGAAAGTATTGGTTATAAACTGTGGGAGCTCTTCATTAAAGTACCAGCTCATAGATTCGGATTCTGAAGGAGTCTTGGCTTCGGGTCTCTGCGAGAGGATAGGCATTGACGGCAGCCTTACCTACAAGCCCGAGGGCGGTGAGAAGGTAAAGAAGGATCTTGACATGCCCACCCATAATGAGGCCATAAAGTACGTGCTCGATGCACTGACCGATGGATCTTCAGGTGTAATAAAGGATCTTTCCGAAATAGGTGCGGTAGGTCACAGGATAGTCCACGGTGGGGAGAAGTTCACATCCTCTGTCATCATCGATGATGAGGTGATAAAGGCCATAGAGGAGTGCAATGACTTGGCTCCCCTTCATAATCCCGCCAACCTCATCGGCGTGCGCACCTGTCAAAAGCTCATGCCGAATGTTCCCATGGTGGCAGTATTTGACACGGCGTTCCATCAGACCATGCCCAAAAAGGCATACATGTATGGTCTTCCCTATGAATACTATGAGAAGTACAAGGTACGCCGCTACGGTTTCCACGGGACTTCACATGACTTTGTATCCCACAGGGCGGCAGAGCTTTTGGGGAAAAATTATGAGGATCTTAAGATAATAGTCGCGCATCTTGGAAACGGCGCGTCCATTTCCGCCGTAAAGGAAGGAAAGTGTGTAGATACATCCATGGGTCTTACTCCCTTGGAGGGGCTTGTGATGGGAACCCGTTCGGGGGATATAGATCCTTCCATCATGGAGTTTATCGCTGGCAAGGAGAATCTTGACATTGCGGGAGTAATGAACGTCCTCAACAAGAAATCAGGCGTGGCCGGTCTTTCCGAGCTTTCGAGTGACTTCAGGGATCTTGAGGAAGGCGCTGATTCCGGAAATGAAAAGGCAAGGCTTGCCATGGAAGTATTCGCGTACAGGGTAGCCAAGTACATAGGATCTTACGTGGCGGCCTTAAATGGTGTTGACGTTATTGCGTTTACGGCCGGAATAGGTGAAAACGCCCCGACCATCAGGAAGATGGTCATGGAGTATCTTGGGTACCTTGGCATATCCATCAATGAGGCAGAGAATGGAAAGAGGGGTGAGGATCTTACGATATCCACTCCCGATTCAAAAGTGACGGTAATGGTCATTCCCACCAATGAGGAGCTTTCCATAGCAAGGCAGACGGTGGCATTGGTATAATCATTGATTTTTTGGCGTATCTGACCCTTGCGGAAGGGACAGGTGCGCCTTGCAATAATACTTGATTTCGGAGGGGAGAGTAAATGGCTATCAAGAAAAACAATATGTCTAAGGAAGAGCTTTTGGGGGCTCTTTCGGAGACTGCCGCCAGGCAGGCGGGGCGCACGGAGCTTCCAAAGCGCGCCGATTATGATGCGTCCAAGAATTCCCTGTATGACATAAGGCATTATACGGTGGCGGATTACAAGGAGGCAGTGGCGTATTTCGAAGATATTTCCCCCGCCAACCCTGACATGAATGAAATAGCGGTTTTTGCGCTGCAGGCCTGTATCAGCAATGGGTGGACATAAGGAGATTTGATATGAATTCAAAGGTAAAGGAACTTATAAATGTACAGGTAAACAAGGAGTTTTATTCTGCTTACCTATATTTTGATTTTGCAAACTACTACTATGGCAAGGGATTAGACGGCTTTGGCCACTGGTTCGACGAGCAGGCGAAGGAAGAGCTTGAGCATGGGGAAAAGCTCCGCTCGTATCTGTATGACAATGGTGAGGAGGTAGAGCTTCTTCCCATCGAAAAGCCCGATAAGAAGATAAGCTCGATAAAGGACCCCCTCGTTATGGCAGCTGAGCATGAGAGGGTGGTGACAGACCTTATCCATGGCATTTACAAGGCCGCACAGCAAGCCGATGACTTTAGGACCATGGTCTTCATGCAGTGGTTTGTGGAAGAGCAGATGGAAGAAGAAAAAAATGCCGATGCCTTGGTTTCACGGTACGAGCTGTTCGCGGGGGACGGGAAAGGACTCCAGTCATTGGATAAAGAGCTCTCATCAAGGGATGAGGATTAAGGAACTATAGAACAATAAATTGCACAACTTATTATTCTACAGTTCCTAAGGAATTTGATGTGGCATGCAGGGCGGCAGACAAACCCGTAAGGGGTTTATGAACAGTTACATGGGCAGTATGAAAAGGGCGTAAGGTATGAAACAGCTTCAGAGCGCATATAAGGATAAAGATTCCTTTTCCAGGGTGTTGTCGGATTGGAAGATCATTACGGGCGATGCTAAGGGAAGGGTCTTGTTTCATATATTTTCGGACATGTGTCCTCCCGATGACATCACGACCGTAAGGGGGCTCGTGGAAGAGTATTTTCCGAATGCGGACTACGTAGGGGCAGGGGCATCGGGTATACTTTACGAGGGGAAGGTGTCGGCCGAACCTTTGGTTATTTCCATGACTTACCTGGAGGATGAAGGGAACTTTGTTTTTTCCAGGGAAATAGAAATAGAAGGTCTGGACATGGACTCTTTCAGGAAGGAGCTTTCTTCCATGAAGGGGGATTTTGATGGCGTAAAGGCTGCGGAAATCATCCTCACCATAGACTCCATTCCCATTCCCAGGGTCTGTGAAGCCTTGGAGGAGGTTCTTCCTGGGGATGTACCCATATTTGGCGGCGGGGCTTTCGGTGACAATAAATACGGAGCCTATGTCTACAAAAAAGGCGGATCTGTCAGTGAGCATGCCTTGATCCTTACCTTTTTCGGGGGGAAGGATTTTTATGCCAAAAGCACCGTCATAGTAGGGTGGAAGCCCCTGGGTGCCCCGTTGGAGGTAACAAAGTCCAAGTACAATGTGCTCTATGAGCTGGACGGGGAGCCTGCATACAAGATCTACCAGCATTACCTGAAGATTCCGAACGATGAACACATGTTCTACAACGCTTTGGAGTTTCCCTTTGCCGTGTCGATGGACGAGGGAAGGTCTGTTTTTAGGCATGCGCTGTCTGTCAATGACGACGGCTCTTTGGTCATGTCCACCGATATACCCGAAGGGTCTACCCTTCACGTGACCTATGGGGATCCCGTCACCATTCTGAGGAACGTAAGGGAGAGCTCCGTAGAGATAGGGGGATTTTACCCTGATGTAATCTCCATATTTGACTGTTTTGGGAGAAAGACCTTCTGGGGGGATGATGCCAGCCGGGAGACCTTGCCATTTTTCGGGATAGCTCCCACGTATGGATTCTGTACGGCGGGAGAGCTCTGCAGGGAAGGGGAAGGACATAGTTTGCGTCATCACAACCTCACCCTGGTCATTACGGGGATGAGGGAAGGAGCGCCTAAGGAACATGCCCTGCCTGAGGTTTTGCCGGAGCTTGTGGAGTTTGACAGTACGATTTCCCTGGTAAGCCGCCTGGCGAATTTTATAAATACCGCCACTTCCGAGCTCATGTGGGCCAATATCAAGCTCTCCCAGATGGCGGTGACGGACAGACTCACATCGCTCTTTAACAGGGGAGAGATTCAGCGGAGGATTTCGGAGAGGATAGATGACTGCATAGACGAGCCGGTACTTGAGAAGGCTACATCCCTGGTGATGCTGGATCTTGATGATTTCAAGCATATTAACGATACCTATGGCCATGCGGAGGGGGACAATGTCCTTCGGAAGGTTTCATCCCTTATCAAAGAGACCGTTGATGGGATTGATGTGCCGGATGCCTGTTCGGGACGCTGGGGAGGTGAGGAGTTTATGATAATGCTCCCTGCCACAGACAGCGTAGAGGCCGCAAGGTTTGCGGAGAAATTAAGGCATGACATCTCACAGCTTGTCTTTGACCAGTGCGGCACAGAGACTGTAAGCATCGGAGTGGCACAGGCCAAAAAGGGCGAGATGGCAGATCCCTTGGAGAGCAGGGTGGATGAGGCTTTGTATGAGGCCAAGCGCACCGGGAAAAACAAGGTGGTAGTGTCGGAAGAGATATAGGTCAAAAAATTCCTTGCATTATCCGGTTCTTTGTGGTATAATGTGTAGGTTGCGTTGTTGACGGTCCGCTGGATTTTCAGTTTGAATTAAAGAAAGTTATGGTAGACATTCTTTAACAGTTTCTTAGTATCAGTATCCAAGAACGTCATGGCATTATCGGAAGGGCTTTTGGGATTCATAATGGATTTTGAGGCAGGCTCTTCTATTCAGGAGGTTCTTACATAATGAACGACATTATCAAGCAGATTGAGGATGAGCAGCTCCGCAAGGATGAGTTCGTCTTTGCCGTAGGCGATACGGTGAGGGTGCACGGAAAGATCAAGGAGGGAAACAGGGAAAGGATTCAGGTCTTTGAGGGAATAGTACTAAAAAGACAAGGGTCAGGTTCCAGGGAGACCTTCACGGTGAGGAAGACATCCAACGGTGTAGGCGTGGAGAAGACATGGCCGCTTCATTCCCCCAATGTGGAAAAGGTAGAGGTGGTACGAAGGGGCAAGGTTCGCCGCGCAAGGCTCTTCTACCTTAGGGACAGGGTAGGAAAGAGGGCCAAGGTCAAAGAAAGAGTATAATCAAAGCTTATGGACATCCTGGTATGGGATGTCCTTTTTATTTGCAAAAAAAACGAAAATGTAGTACAATAGGGGATGTTGGCATTGGCCCCGGGAATGTATGGGGGCGTGTAACCAACCGGGAGGATAAATATGAAAAAGAAAATTTTGTCTTTTGTGATGAGCCTTGCCGTAATGGCATCGTCATTTCCATGCGGCACACAGGTTAAGGCGGATGCAGGAAAAGATTTGGCAAAAAACGCTTCATACGAGGAAGGCTATGGGGCAAAGGATGCGTCAGACAAAAAGAAAGAGGCATTTTCGGACAGTGAAAATGAAAGAAAAACTGCATCCGATGCTGTCATAGTCCTTTATGAGGATAACGCCATAGACATGGATGGCGGCTCATCGGGAGCCAATATTTCTGATTCATTCGGAAATATCATAAAAAAGTCCATTCGCAATGGAAAAACCAAAAAAAGCGCGAAGAAGGGTATAGAGAATACATTAAAGAGCCAGGGGAAGATATTGGAAAAAAGCCTTGGTGATGATTATGCCATAGAAGACACCGTGATATTTGACCCGAAAGGCGAAAGGGCTGTAGTGAGCATCGTTTCATCAGAAAAATATTCCGCGGAGGATATTTCAGAAAAGCTCTCTTCACAAAGCGGTATAAAGGCAGCAGAGCCCGACTATGAAATAAGAGCTCTTTCCACATCCGCATCAGACCTTAATGACAGCTATAACGATTACTCGTGGTATCTTAACGGGGAAGGCTCCATAAACCTTGACAAGGCCTGGGCAGCCTATGAATCCACGAAAAAGGATGATGAAAAAGAGACGGTGGTAGCCGTCATAGATACTGGGGTTGATTATACCCACGAAGAGTTAAAAGACCATATGTGGATAAATGCCACGGACAGTTCATCCCTTAGGGGCACATATGGTTATGATTTTGCCTACCAGGATGAAGATCCCATGGACGAAAATGGCCATGGCACCCATTGTGCGGGTATCATTGCGGCTGCCATGAATAATAACGCCGGTATAGCCGGAATATGTGCCATTGACCCTAATATCAAGATCATGGCATTAAGGATGCTTGATGAGGATGGGTCAGGGTCTTTATCCATGGCCATAGGGGCATACTACTATGTAGACAGGGCCATTTCCGAGGGAGTAAATGTCAGGGTGATAAATGACTCCTGGGGAGGCGCTTTTTACAGTGCTCTTTTGGATGACGTCATAGACATAGTGGGAAAAAAGGGTGCAATATCCATCTGTGCGGCGGGAAATGAGGCATCAGACAATGACAAGACCCTTATCTATCCTGCCACATCCGCGTCATCATATGTGGTATCCGTAGGCTCTACCAGTGAGGATGGGAAGCTTGCCACCTACTCAAATTACGGTTCCAATTCCGTAGATATAGCGGCTCCCGGCACCAATATCATATCCTCCGTCAGCTATTACAACTACATGCCGTGGATATATAATGAAGATCTAAGAAAACAGACATCCCTTTGTTTTGCCAATGTTACCAAAGATACCAAGGTGGATGATGACGGCTCTGTTACATTGGGGGATTTAGGAAAGACATCCTTCCTCTCATCGGAAGCCGATGCGGACGAAAAGATGAGCCTTTCTGTCTCTGATGATAATGACTTTGACGGTACGGGATATTCCCTGGCATGGACCATAGACAATCCAAAGCCGGGGGAGGATTACTACCTGTATTTTCCCCAAATGCCCCGTCCCGAAGGAGCGGGATACGACAATGCGTACATGAATGTTCTGGTAAATGGCAAGGGTGCGGATTCCCAGACCTCCCAAAGGTCAGGGGTATGGTACGCGGCGGAGTGGGCCTTTACCCAAAAAGATGACGGAAGCGTGCAGATTATGGACTTGGGCTACCCCAATGCCAGCGGTGTGGGCGGGGATTATTCCGACATATGGAAAGGCGGAGGATTCACGGGCTTTATGGATGAATCTGATATGACGGGGGCAGACATTACGGGCTTTGCGATAGATTACGAGGCCGCCTCGTCTGATACGGTGACCATTTACATAGATTCCATAGGTATCACCGACAAGATCGAATACAGGGACTCAAATTCCAACGGATATTACGATGACACGGAAATTTACGGGAAGTACGACCTTTATTCGGGAACATCCATGGCGTCTCCCGTGGTCTCGGGGGAGGTGTCCCTTCTTTGCGCCATGTATCCTGATAAGGACGAAAGCTCCATACAGTCCATGATATTGGGTATGTCTGACGGATCGATAACAGACGGGATATCCTCGGGCGGAATGACGGATTTTGCCACCGTGGACTTTGATAATGAAAACGCCTTTGCGCCTGCCATATCAAGGGCGGTGGTTGACATAGACAAAGATACCGTAACCCTGGAGGGGGCAGATTTTGGATCGTCCTTAGGAAATATTGATTATGAAAAGCCATATAAAGGGGATAAGGGAAGCATAGGGAACATGGAATGGTCCAACGAAAAAGTAATCATCACCAATGCGTCCCAATATTCCCTGATAGGAAGCGGTGTAAGGTTTTTTGTGACATCATCCGCGGGAAAGAAGTCGACGAATTATTTTTATCTGGTAAATGGGGAGACTAAGTTCGAAAAGTATGTCTCCACCAATCAGGAATACGAAGATGACGATGATGAAGATGACGAAGACGAGTGGAAAAAGACCGGTGATCAGGAGGATGTAGGAGCCTCTTCGGACGAAGGAAAGACAGACTCTTCCACGGACGATCCCCAAAAGAAAAAAGACGATGCGGCATCACAGGTTACGGGTGATGGCGCCGGGGACGGAAGGGACATAACGGTCTATGATGATGTGATATTTTATTTCGAAGATGATTCATACACAGAGACAAATTCATACTCCATGGTAAGTGGGGGAGACAGGCTCTACGAGGTGGATTCATATGGTGAAATATACGTTACCACAAAGGATTCGCCCAGGATGCTTGTGGGGTATCTCAATGATGCCATACTTTCAAGCCAAAATCACAAGTCCTGGGATCTTAATAAATATCAGGAAAGTGCCCTGGAAATAAAGAATATGTATGGAGCCGCATATAGTGGTGGGAAGATCTATGAATGGGTGGAAGTACTGGCGGGGGATGTGTACTACTATGTTCTTACAGCCCTTGACCTTTCCACGGAAGAGTATGAGATCCTCTATGACAGTGCCGGAAAGAGGATGTCTGAGATACCCGTAAATACCGCAGACGTTTTGGGTGGATGCATGGTGGCGTTGGATGGAAGCCTGTATTGGATGGCAGGGGCTTCCGACACGAAAAGACAGGTCTATGACGACTTCTTCAAAGGGGAGATATCCAAGGCTTCCTCATGGACCAAAGCCACATGCGCAAAGAGCTCTTTGCCTGAAGGACTGTATGAAGGATGTGCCGTGGCAAAGGATGGAAGGATATATTACGCGGGAGGGGGAAACACCTATGGCACCACGTCCATAAACGATTCCATATACTGCTATGATGTATCCGCGGATACCTGGGGAGTCCTTTCAAAAAAGCTCCCTGAATACATTCCCACGGCATCCACCACGGGTGTTTTGCCGACGATTGCGATGGGGATTTATGGGAAAGGCCTTGTGATCTCGGGGCTTACCTTCGATGGTTACGGAGATTCGTTAATTTATGATTTAAATAATGATTCTATATCGGGATTGGGAGCTACCATATTTGGGAGCGAAATGGCTTATACGGTAACGGGCACTACGATAGGGGATTACCTTTATGTGGCCTATACGGGATATTATGAGGACTATGTGGAGTTTACGGAATTTTTAAGGACGAAGGTGCCATCATCTGCCTACAGCGTGGTAAAGGTTACCAAAAAAGGCATGGGGAATGCGAACGTCACGGGCGCATGCACCTATGTGAAGGGCGATACGGCACAGATAGGAATCTCCATAGCGGATAATAACAAAAATAAATATTACATAAATAAGGTTCAGGTAGACGGAAAGACTGTAAAGAGGGCAGACGCGAAAAAGAAGCTTAAAAATTACACCTGTTCCTTTACCGCATCCAAGGACACCCATAATGTGACAGTGTCTGTGGGAAAATACGTAAAGAAGGTAAAGGTAACCTACAAGAAGGCCAAGGTAAAGGCGGGAAAGAGCGTTAAATTTAAGGCTGTTACGAATGGAACCAGCCAAAAGCTCATCTGGAGCGTAAACAAAAAGTCCTACGCCTCCATAAACAAAAATACCGGGAAATTTAAGGCCAAAAAAAAGGGCAGGGGAAAGACAGTGAAGGTTACGGTATGCTCTGCTGAAAACAGGAAGATCAAAAAGACTTTTAAGGTGAAAATAAAATAATGTCAAAGGGATTGACCTTCCGAAAGAGGAGGGAAAGGACAAAAAAAGGCTTTGCGAAGCCCGTTATGATATGGGTTTTGGAAATAGCTTGCGCCGTGGGTCTTGGGTTTGTTTGCTCATGGTGTTTCGGGACGAGGACTGCCATGGTGGGGGGAGCCATGTCACCCACCCTGGAGGATAATGATGTGGTGCTGGTAGACAGGCTTTATTCTATGATATCATCCCCCAAGAGGGGTGATATCATAGCATTTTTGCCAAGGGGCAATTCAAAGTCCCACTACTACATAAGGAGGATCCTGGGGGTTCCGGGCGATACGGTGCAGATAATAGACAAAAAGCTATACATAAACGGAGAAGTAAAAGACCTTGTATCCGCGACGGATATTTCCGTGGCGGGAATAGTGGAAGATGAGGTGACCTTGGGCGACGGAGAGTATTTTGTCCTGGGAGATGATCCTGACAGCAGTGAGGATTCCAGACACAGTGGGGTGGGGATGGTTAAAAGATCCGAAATACTGGGAAAGGCCTATCTCATTATCAATCCCCGTTCCAGGTTTGGAGGTATAGGATGAATTACCAGTGGTATCCGGGGCATATGACCAGGACCAAAAGGGATATGCAAGAGTCCATAAAGCTGATAGACATGGTGATAGAGGTCTTGGATGCCCGCATCCCGAAAAGTTCCCAAAACCCTGACATAAAGTCCATTTCAAACGGAAAGATAAGGGTCATCATTTTGAACAAAAAAGACCTTTCGGATGAAAGAAAAACAAGGCTCTGGGAAGAATATTTTAAGGAAGAAGGAATCTTTGTGGTATCTGCGGATTCCAGGGACAAGGCAGACATAAAAAAGGTCCGTTCAAAGATAGATGAGGCCGCCCTGAAAAAAAGGGAAAGGGATAAGAAAAGGGGGATAATGAACAGGCCCGTAAGGGCAATGATCGCGGGGATCCCCAATGTAGGAAAATCCACCTTCATAAATTCATTTGCGGGAAAGGCCTCGGCAAAGACGGGAAACAGGCCGGGAGTTACCAGGGGAAGGCAGTGGATAAGGCTTTCCAAGGGAATAGAGCTTTTGGACACCCCGGGAATCTTATGGCCAAAGTTTGATGATGAAGCATTAGGGGAAAATCTTGCAAGGACGGGAGCCATTAAGGACGATTTGATAAACATGCAAGAGCTTTCCTTAGGTCTTATTGATTTCCTGAGGGATAACTACCCCGGCAGGCTCAAAGACAGGTATGGAATGGAAGAGACAGGTGAGGATTACCTCATATTGGAAAAAATATCAAAAGCAAGGGGGTGCCTTAGATCGGGGGGACAGATAGATTTGGACAAGGCATCCCGGCTGATAGTTGATGACTTTAGGTCAGGGAGGCTGGGAAGGATTTCCCTGGAAGTTCCCTGAAAAAAATAAATGAAAAAAATAAATTTGGAAGAAGAAAGAAAAAGGCTTTATGACCTTTGTGAATATGAAAGAAAGTATGGGGACAGGGAATATATCTGCGGCATAGACGAGGCAGGCAGGGGACCTTTTGCAGGACCTGTGGTGGCAGGTGCCGTGATCCTTCCAAAGGACATTATGATCATAGGGATAAATGATTCCAAGAAGCTCTCCCCAAAGAAGAGGGATGCCCTGTATGATGAGATCACAAAAAAGGCTATAAGCTATTCGGTGGGAATAAGGGATGAAAAAAGGGTGGATGAGATAAATATCCTTCAGGCTACATATGAGGCAATGAGGGACGCTGTAGATTCCCTTAAGGTAAGACCTGATATTTTGCTAAATGATGCCGTCACCATTCCCGATATAGATATTGAGCAGGTACCTATCACGCATGGGGATGCCCTAAGCATATCCATAGCCGCCGCAAGCATCATTGCCAAGGTCACAAGGGATAGGATGATGCAGGACTATGACAAAAAATACCCGGAGTATGGATTTGCGAAGCATAAGGGGTATGGCACGAAGGCTCACATTGAGGCCCTTAGGAAGTATGGACCTTGCCCCCTTCACAGAAGGAGTTTTATCCACAAGTACGTAGAAGACTGATACCCAAATAGTCAGGGGAATGATATGCAGATAGGAGATATTTTCGGACAGTTTCAAAACGCTATTCTTGGAAAGCAAAACACGGTGGAGCCTTCCGCCTCGGAAGAGTTAGTCTCTACTAACGCAAAGCCCTCATCAGAGCTTTTGACCCGGGGGAATGTGTTTGAAGGGACGGTATTTTCCAACAAAAACGGATTAGTATCCATCCGTCTCGTGGATGGGGAGGTTATGAATGCAAGGCTTGATAATGGTGTAAACATTAAGCTCGGAGAGCCTTTGTTTTTCCAGGTAAATGGCACAAATGCCAATAACCAGACACAGATTTCCCTTTTCAAGGGGGAAGGGACAAACAATCCCACCATTTCATCCGCACTAAGCCAAGCGGGGCTGTCTGTCAATCCCACTACCGTAGCCATGGTGGAAACCATGATGGAAAACCAGATGCCCATAGACAAATCGTCTCTGTTAGCCATGGTAAAAAACCTCTCGGATTTTCCGGGTACCCAGGTAACCACCCTGGTCAATATGCAAAAACTGGGGATCCCCCTTACCAATGAGATGGTGCATCAGTTTGAAAATTACGCAAATGATACCCATCAGGTAGTTACCAGGATGGAAAAAATGATGTCTGATATACCTGAGCTTCTTGGAAATTCAGTCCTTTCAAAGGAAGAGGCCTTAGGGATAGCTTCAGACATCTTAGAGACCTTTAAGGCCACGGGATCTACCGCGCAGCAGATGCAGGGGATGCCAAATGAGGGTGAAGGAGCTTTCATCTTGCGAGAAGCACAGGTGGTGCAAGGTGAGGGGGAGATAGCTTTTTTATCACAAGAAGCACAATTGGCGCAAAGTGAGGGGGAGATAGCTTTTTTATC
>CAJOPH010000004.1 GCA_905236805.1 uncultured Eubacterium sp.
CCGCACCCGCCGGCTCTACCATCTTAGAGGCAGCGAGGATAGCAGGTATAAAGATTCCGACACTTTGTTATTTAAAGGAAATAAATGAGATAGGCGCATGCCGTGTCTGCGTCGTTGAGGTAAAGGGCGCAAGGAGCCTTGTGGCATCCTGCGTATATCCGATAAATGAAGGGATGGAGGTATTTACGAACACCCCGCTCGTTACCGATTCCAGAAAGAAGACATTGCAGCTCCTTCTTTCAAACCATGACAGGAGGTGTCTGTCATGCGTGCGCAGTACCAACTGCGAGTTCCAGGCACTTTGCAAGGAGCTTGGGGTGGATGATGAGGAATACTACGATGGCGAAAGAACCCCGTCCCATATAGACGACTCCGCGGCACATATGGTGAGGGACAATAGCAAATGTATCCTTTGCCGCAGGTGCGAGGCTGTCTGTGAGAATGTCCAGACGGTGGGTGTAATAGGTCCCAACGAAAGGGGGTTCAAGACCTGGATAGGTTCACCGTTTGGGATGGATCTGGCAGATACCGCATGTATTTCCTGCGGGCAGTGCATCAATGTATGTCCCACGGGAGCCCTCTATGAGAAGGACGATACCCAGAAGGTCATAGACGCCATAAACGATCCCGACAAATTCGTGGCCGTGCAGGTAGCGCCCGCGGTTCGCGCCGCATTGGGCGAGGAATTTGGATTCCCCATGGGCACGCCCGTGGAGGGTCAGATGGCGGCGGCATTAAGAAGGCTTGGATTCGACCGTGTGTTTGATACGGACTTTTCGGCCGACCTTACCATCATGGAAGAGGCAAATGAGTTCATAGAACGCGTTCAGAACGGGGGGACGCTTCCCCTCATCACATCCTGTTCACCGGGCTGGATAAAGTTCTGCGAGACCTACTTCCCTGAGATGACGGATAATCTTTCCTCATGCAAGTCTCCCCAGCAGATGTTCGGCGGGACGCTTAAGACCTATTACGCGCAAAAGCAGGGTCTTGATCCAAAGAAAATCGTGAGCGTATCTGTCATGCCGTGCTCCGCAAAGAAGTTTGAGATAGGAAGGGACGACCAGAGCGCGGCGGGCATACCCGATGTGGATATATCCATTACCACCAGGGAGCTGGCTCGCTGGATAAAGAAAGCGGGCATACAGTTTTCGGAGCTTCCCGAGGAAGGCTTTGACGATCCGCTTGGAGAAAGCACCGGAGCGGCCGTAATATTCGGTGCTACCGGAGGCGTCATGGAGGCGGCTTTGCGTACGGCGGTAGAGACCCTGACGGGCGAAGAGCTTCCCGATGTAAACTTCACCGAAGTCAGGGGCACTGAAGGCATAAAGGAAGCCACCTACAAGGTAGGAGACCTGGATGTGAGCGTGGCCGTGGTATCCGGTACAGGAAATGCCAGGAAGCTTCTCAACCAGGTAAGATCAGGTGAGAAAAATTATCACTTTATTGAGATCATGGGATGCCCCGGCGGATGTGTTAACGGAGGCGGACAGCCGCACGTTCCCGCATCGATCAGGAATACCAAAGACATCAGGGCGGAAAGGGCAAAGGCTCTTTACAGGCTCGATGAAGAGCGTCCTTTGCGAAAGTCGCATGAGAATCCGTCCATCAAGAAGATTTATGAGGAATTCTTCGAGAAGCCCGGAAGCCACAAGGCTCATGAGGTGCTTCATACCAGTTATGTAAAAAGACAGGTGCACAGGACGGACATCTAAACGGTGCGTTCATTATGTAAGCCTATTCCCCCGGCCTTTACGGCCGGGGTGTACTTGACTTAGAGGAAGGAGTGCGATATGTCACAGATAGAGTTAACATTGGGCGATGCGCCGCCGGAGATTGCGCATGAAGAAGAGACGGAGCTTCTGGTGCAGGATGCATCGGAGCTGGTCAAAGAAGCGGAAAATCTCTCTCCGGAGGAAAGAAAGCAGGTTGATGATTTTGCGGCCCAGATAAACCTCCATGATGCGGGGCTTATTTCAAGGTACGGTGAGGTGGCTCAGCAAAAATCCTCGGGTCTCGCCGGCTCGGCGTTAAAGGGAGTATCAGGAAAGGATCTTGGTGAAATAGGAAACCTTCTTTCACAGATGGTGGTGGAGATAAAGGGCCTGGACCCGGATCATGAAAAGGGTGGATTTTCCCTTTTCAAGAACACAAAGAAAAAGATTGAGACCCTCAGGGTAAAGTATGATGAGGTCTCACACAGCTTAGAGAGGATATCAAAGGAGCTTACCGGTCAGAGGATGGTTTTGTTAAAGGACATAGAGCTTTTGGATAAGCTCTATGACGAAAACCTTAGCTACTACAAGGAGCTTACCATGTACATCTTAGCCGGCAAGCAAAAGCTTTCCGAAGTAAGAAACGGTGAGCTTATCGAACTGAAGAACAAGGCCAAAGACACCGGCTCCCAGGAAGATGCCCTGGCGGCAAGGGATCTGTCAGATCTGTGTGACCAGTTTGAAAAGCAGCTCTACGACCTGGAGCTTACCAGGACCATATGCATACAGACAGCCCCACAGATCCGTCTGGTCCAGGTGACAGACCGTGAGATGGCCAGGAAGATCCAGAGCAGCATAGTTAACACCATTCCCCTGTGGGAGAGGCGCATGGAGCTGGCCATTGGAATGGAGCACTCCAAACAGGCCATACAGATGCAAAAGGCCGTGACGGATATCACGAACCAGATGCTGAAGGATCAGTCCGAGGCCCTCAAGATCAATTCCATAGAATCGGCCAAAGAATCAGAGCGCGGCATAGTCGATATGGAGACCCTCAAAAAGACTAATGAAGACCTTATCGCCACCATAGATGAGGTCATGAAGATACGTGAAGACGGCAGGGCAAAGAGGCAGCAGGCGGAAGATGAGCTTAGGGAAATAGAAGACCAGCTTAAGGAGCGCCTGATAGGGGCAGGAAATTAAATGAACTTATTTTTATACAGTTCCCAGGGGACAAACTAATGAAACGAAAGCGTAATGGCGTTATTGTAAGTGCGGTATTATTAGCGACGCTATTGATATTGGCGCTTTTCATAAAAGGACCTCTAAGATCCCCGCTCATTATTCAATTCGGCATAAGGAGTTTTAGGACATTTTCAATTGTGTCGTGGGCTTTTGTGGGAGCCGGAGGCGTCATATTTATTTTAGCGTCGGCATCTTTCTTCAGGGAAGCGGGCCGGGCAGCCATATCCAGAAACCGGGAAGAGATGACGAGGAAGGAACTGGAGAATGCATCCAGGAGTTATTCATCGGGAAGTGACGAGCCGGAGGTGGTGAGGCTTCGTCTGGAGGAGCTAAGGAAAGAAAATCCTTCTTTAACTTCCCTGGTGTCTCGCTGCATAGCGCAGATGGACGAGATGGATGACCTCCAAAGGAGACAGAAGGGCCTTATAGAGTCCAATGACGCCATATACCTGAATGACACCATAGAGCTTTTGGACAATACAGAGCGTCACATATGCAGGAATTTCAGGGGAGTCATAAACAGGTGCATGGTCCTTGGGAAGGGCGAGGAGATGGACATTTCACAGGTAGAGACGCCCCTTATTGACAATGAGTCAAGGCTGAAGGACGCAGCGACCCTGCTCAGGTATTCTGCGGACTGGATAAATAAATATAACGAGGATTCCTCCGACAAGTCAAGGAGCGAGCTTGACGCCTGGATAAGTATCATCAAAGAGACGCTTGAAGGATGAAGGAAGGATGAAGGAAGGAAAAAGAGATATGGGAGATACGGGAGATACCATGAAATTTTTTTGGGGCACAAGATTCATTTCGGTTTTGTTATCATTGACTCTGGTTTTGATGATGTCCGCATGTGGGGGAGATGTTTCTTCCGATGATTCGGATGCCTATTCATATGATGAGGCCATAGAGGAGCTTGATACTTTCTGTGAAAAGATAGATGTGACCGAGGTGGAGCCTACCCTGGATATTTACGACGAGTCGTCTTCATCATCCACCCTTGCGGACATTGATACCTTTCCCATTGTGGTGGATGGCGACGGGCAGATCGATATAGAGGTTGCGGCCGCCACGGAGATGAGCTCTGATTCACCGGATGACTGGATGGTTCAGGTGGCAGAGAATTTTAATGACGAAGGCTATGAGATAGACGGAAAAAAGGTAACAGTTTCCATCAGGAAGATTACGTCGGGGGAGGTGGTCACATACATGACGGAAGGCGGGTATGAGCCGGACGTTTTCGCGCCCTCCACCTACGCCTGGGGAGACATGCTTGATGCGTCCGGGATAGGCACGATAAAGCTTGCCGACAGGATAGCGGGCAATACCGCGGGCGTACTCATGGATAAGGATACCTATGATGAGTTTACCTCATCCTATGGGGAAGTGACGATGGATAAGGTCCTGGAGGCATCGGTAAACGGGGACCTTATCTTTGCGTACACCAATCCATACACATCCTCCACGGGACTTAATATCCTTACCGCAATGCTTTACAGCTTTGATTCTTCCGACCCCCTATCAAAGACGGCGGAAGATAAGCTTTTGGAGTATCAAAAATCCTCCCCTCCCGTGGCCTATACGACCGCGGTATTACGTAGTCAGGCCGAAAAAGGGATCATTACGGCCATGGTGATGGAGGAGCAGGCTTATGTGAATTCCCCCGAATTAAAAAATTACGTCTATACGCCGGCGGGAATGAGGCATGACCATCCCGTATATACATTCAGCTTTGTCTCCGCGGAAAGGCAGCAGGCGGCAAAGATGTTTACCGAATATTGCCAAAATGATGAATCCCAAAAATTGGCATCAAAAAAGGGTTTTAACAGGACGGATGATTACGCGGGGCAAGACCCCGGGCTTGACGGAGCGGGATTTATTTCCGCGCAGAAAATGTGGAAGGCCAATAAGGACGGGGGAGCCCCCATCATAGCCATGTTTGTTGCCGATGTTTCAGGCAGCATGGACGGGCTTCCCATCAATTCATTAAAGGAATCTTTGTTATCCACATCGGAATATATCAGTTCTGACAATTACATCGGGCTTATTTCGTATTCTGACGATGTATACCTAAACCTTCCCATAGGGCAGTTTGATGACAAACAAAGGGCCTATTTTTCGGGGGCGGTAAAGTCTTTGACCGCCAATGGTGGGACAGCTACCTACAATGCCACCCTGGTGGCCCTTCAGATGATACTGGAAAAAGCCGAAGAGGTACCCGATGCAAAGCTGATGCTTTTTGTCCTCTCTGACGGGGAACAAAACCGGGGCTACTCCCTCTCCAGGATCACGCCCATAGTGGGAGGACTAAAAGTTCCCGTATATACCATAGGGTACAATATCGAATCAGACTCTTCTCCCGCCCAAGAGCTAAATACTCTTTCCGGTATCAATGAGGCCGCTTTGATAAACGCAAGCTCCGATGACATAGTAAACCAGCTAAGGAACCTCTTTAACGTAGAGCTTTGACAAATGCCCCGGCATAAGAGGCAAAGACCCATTGGAGGAATGAAAGATGAGCATGAACGAGACCCCCTCATCGGAAAGGATTCACATAGGGATATTCGGAAGAAGGAACGCCGGAAAGTCCTCACTGATAAACGCCCTTACGGGCCAGGACCTTTCCATAGTGGACAATGAGGCAGGCACCACCACGGATCCCGTGTACAAGGCGATGGAGCTTCTCCCGTTAGGACCGGTGGTCCTGATAGATACTCCCGGAATAGACGATGAGGGAAAACTGGGGCAAAAAAGGGTAAAAAAAAGCTACGAGGCGCTAAACCGCACCGACATAGCGGTGGCAGTGGTGGACAGGGACGAAAAAGACGCCCGGAATGAAGAGCTCCAAGAGCTCCTTGGCAAGATCAGGGAACTTGATATACCCTGTGTGATAGTCCATAACAAATGTGACGATGCGGAGGAAGTGTCCTGGGAGGATGTAAAGGACTCTCCTCCCAGGGAAATATATGTTAGTGCCAAAAATAAAATAAATATCAACCTGCTAAAGGAAATTATAGGGTCATTTAACAAACGCATGGAAAAGTCCCAAAAGCTTTTGGGAGACCTCTTAAGGCCCCATGATTTGGTGGTGTTGGTGGTTCCCATAGATTCTGCCGCCCCAAAGGGCAGGATTATACTGCCCCAGCAGATGGCGATAAGGGATATCCTGGATGCGGGGGCAAGGGCCTTTGTGGTAAAGGAAGATGAGCTGAAAGCCACCCTTGAAGAGATGCCATATCCCCCCCGGATGGTAGTTACCGACAGCCAGGTCTTTGGGTCGGTGAAGGAGATTGTTCCCAAAGACATACCGCTTACATCCTTTTCCATCCTCATGGCCAGGTACAAGGGTTTTTTGGTTCCTTCCGTGGAAGGGTCAAAGGCCTTGGATTCATTGGAGGATGGGGACAAGGTCCTTATTTCCGAGGGCTGCACCCACCACAGGCAGTGCGAAGACATAGGGACGGTAAAGCTTCCGAAATGGATAGGGGAGTATACAGGTAAAAAGCTTCATTTTGAATTCACGTCGGGAAGGGGATTTCCTGAAGATTTATCCCCCTATTCATTCGTACTCCACTGTGGGGGCTGCATGCTAAACGACAGGGAGATGATGGCAAGGATCAGGATGGCAAAGGATCAGAAAATCTCCATGTCAAACTACGGGATCACCATAGCAAAGATGAAAGGAATCCTGGAGAGGTCTGTTGAGCCGGTACTACATTCACCATCCAAAGACAAGGACGCCTCACCTGTGGACATAAAGAAACCCGACAAAGGTAAACCCATTATCCTGGCATCTTCATCCCCGAGGAGGAGGGAGCTTTTGGAAAGGGCAGGGATAAATTTTTCCGTGGAAGCATCAGATGTCTGTGAGTCTGCGGATGAAAAAGATCCTGAAAAAATGGTAAAGATCCTATCCGAAAGAAAGGCCCTTTGCGTGCTTAGTAAGCATAAGGATTCCATTGTGATAGGGGCAGATACCGTGGTGGCTTTGGAAGGAAAGGTTTTGGGAAAGCCCGAGGATGAAAGGGAAGCCTTTGACATGCTTAGCTTTCTTTCGGGGAGGACCCATCAGGTATATACGGGAGTCTGTATAGCAAAAACGGATGATGAAGGAAATATCCTAAAAACCGTTTTTTCCGAAAGGACGGATGTGTGCATGTATGATAATTCCAAGGAAATGATCTTGGAATACATAGCTTCCGGTGAACCCATGGACAAGGCGGGAGCCTACGGAATACAGGGAAAGGGAAGTATCCTTGTCAAAAAAATAACAGGTAATTACGACAACGTTGTGGGACTTCCCGTGGCTGAAACAATAAGGAGGATGCCATGAAAAGAAAAAAAAGCTTATCCCGGTTAATAATGGTATTTGTTTTGGTTTTTTCGTTGGGACTGTCTCCCTGCGTATCGCTTATGACGGGCGTAAGCGCATATGCATCGGTAAAAACGGTCAAGGTAAAGGGCAAGTATTACCAGAGCGATGCAAGGAAGATGAGGAAAAAGATAAATAAGTTCCGCACCGGGAAAAACGCGTGGTACTACAAGGAAGAAGGTTCCAATAAGAAAGTACGTTTAAGCGGACTTAAAAAGCTCTCATACGACTACGAGCTTGAAAAGATCGCCATGAAGAGGGCGGCTGAGATCTACATATCATTTTCCCATACCAGGCCAAATGGTGAAAGCTGCTTTTCCCTTTATGGTGAGGATTACACGGCATTGGGGGAAAATATCGCAGCAGGGTTTACTACCGTATCAAGTGTTTTTAAGGCGTGGCAGGAGACAAATGAAAGCTATGACGGCCAGGGTCACAGGCGCAACATGCTAAGCGAGGATTTTACCTGCGTGGGCATAGCCTGCTTTGAGGTGGATGGCCAAAAGTACTGGGTTCAGGAATTTGGCTCCCCCAACAGCAAGGCCGAAAAGACCAAGGCGGTAAACGGCAAAAAGACCGTAAAAGTAAAGGTTGCTTCGTAATCCCTTTAGGGTTTGAAAAACGATTGGGGAGTGTGCGTTACAATGGCATTTTTGGAAGTAAAAAACCTTTCTTTCGGATATGATGACAAGGTCCTTGTAAAGGACCTTAGTTTTTGTGTGGAAAACGGCAGCTATCTGTGCATAGTGGGGGAAAACGGCTCCGGGAAGACGACCCTGATGAGGATACTTTTGGGGCTGTATTCCCCCATGGAAGGAGAAGTCATTATTGAAAGCCCGGGGGGAGAAGGGCAGATAGGCTATCTTCCCCAGGTAAATGCGGTTTCAAAAGACTTTCCGGCATCGGTAAGGGAGATAGTTTTGTCAGGATGCCAGGGAAAGAAGGGTTTTCATCCTTTTTACACAAAGGATGACAAGATAAAGGCTCTTTCAAACATGGAGAGGATGGGGATATCGGACTTAAAAAACAGGTGCTTTAGGGAGCTTTCGGGAGGTCAGAAGCAAAGGGTCCTTCTTGCCCGTGCGCTGTGCGCCGGAAAAAAAGCCCTGTTTTTGGATGAGCCCGTATCAGGCCTTGACCCAAAGGCTACCGCACAGATGTATGGGATGATAGGCAGGTTAAATGAAGAGGGAATGACAGTCCTTATGGTATCACATGACATAAAAGGGGTGCTTTCCTTTGCTACCCACATCCTTAAGCTGGGAGAAAACATGTTTTTTGGAACCCTCGAAGAATACCTGGAAAGCGAAAGCGGCAGGATGTTCCTTGAGAAGAAAGAATAAGGAGGCGATTAACAATGATAGGGGAATTGGCGCTTTATCTTTCCTATCCCTTTGTAAGATATGCATTGATCGTGGGGGTTTTGATCGCACTTTGTTCATCA
Organism: uncultured Eubacterium sp.; assembly: GCA_905236805.1. Lineage (GTDB taxonomy): Bacteria > Bacillota > Clostridia > Lachnospirales > Lachnospiraceae > RUG14243. The sequence continues at coordinate 8,777 of CAJOPH010000004.1, forward strand.
CTTCTCGGGGTGACCCTGGTGCTTAAAAGGTTTTCCTTCATAGGTGACGGCCTATCGCACGTGGCGTTTGGAGCCATCGCGATAGCGTCAGTATTAAATATTACCAACGAGATGCTCATAGTACTTCCCATTACCGTCCTAAGCGCGGTTCTTTTGCTAAGGAATGGGCAAAACGCAAAGATAAAGGGGGATGCGGCCATAGCCATGATATCAGTAGGGGCCCTGGCCTTTGGATATCTGCTCATGAATATATTTTCCACGTCATCAAACCTTTCGGGCGATGTGTGCAGCACCCTTTTTGGGTCGGCCTCCATATTGACGCTTTCATCAAGGCAGGTGATCTTGTGCATAATCTTATCCCTGGCGGTGGTGGTCATGTTCGTGCTTTACTACAACAAAATATTCGCGGTGACCTTCGATGAAAATTTTGCCAAGGCAGCGGGAACAAATGCCGATGGATATAATCTCTTAATAGCCGTGATGATAGCCGTCATAATAGTGCTTGCCATGAATCTCGTAGGTTCCCTTTTGATATCGGCGCTGGTGATCTTTCCCGCATTATCTTCCCTTAGCATATTTAAGAGCTTTAAGGCAGTTACGATCTCATCCGCCGTGCTTTCCGTCATATGCGCCTTGACAGGAATCATTGTATCCATCCTCGCGGGGACACCGGTGGGATCTACCATAGTGGCGGCAGACGTTTTGGCCTTTGGCATCTGTTATTTTGCAGGAAAGGCCAAAGGATGATGAACCTTTACATAAAAGACTATAAAAAATCAGGATTTGGGCAAAGCTGGGAAAACATCCTGCCATACCTTTCAGATGAGGAAAATCAAAAAATAAAAAGGATGAGGGCCCTTCCCGACAAGATAAGGAGCGCAGCCGCAGCGTACATGGCAAGGAAGGCGGCATGTGAATTTTTGGGAATGGAGGGTGATTGTAAAGATGATGAAGCATCCCTTAGGGAGATTCCCATAAAAAAGACCCCAAAGGGCAAGCCCTACCTTGATACCTACAAAAATTTTCATTTCAGCCTTTCCCATTCCGGGGACCTTATAGTCCTTGCCACGGCGGATGCCCCCATAGGAGTCGATGTGGAAAAGGTGGACAGAAAAATAAAGCTTTCATCCTTCAAGAGGTTTCTTCACCCGCATGAGATAAGGATGCTTGATGATGCAGAGTGTCCGAAGGAGTTGTTTTTTAAGATATGGACCGTCAGGGAAGCTTTTTCCAAGGAAGAAGGAGAGGGGCTTTCGATACTTGATAAGGATTTTTGTGTGGATTATGAAAACGATCACATAACATATGGGGGAAGGAAGGTTTTTTTTAAGAGCATGGAACATGGAGGCTATTTTATAAGTGTATGCTGTGAAAAGCCTACCGGCCTGTCTTTTAATACATGAAAAAAAGGCATGAAAAAATGAACCAAAAAAATCTTGACATCCTTAAGAAAATATGGTATATTATTTGGGCTGCACTTAAGAAGAAGAGTATCCGCTCTCACCCTGGCGCAGGGGCGACCTAGGGTTTTTATATCTGTGAAGCATGCTTTTTTTGTGTGTTCATGTGTACTATGCGGATATTCCCCGGGGGATATCCTTTTTTATTTGGGAGCTGTCGTAAATTATTTTTGTACGGTTCCTTACCATTATTTAGGAGGTATACGACCATTAGCGATTTGATGATCAATGAACAGATTCGTGACAGGGAAGTCCGGGTGATAGGGACGGACGGTGAACAGATGGGGATCATGTCATCGAGGGAAGCACTGGACTTAGCCAGGGAGGCAGACCTTGACCTGGTGAAGATTTCACCCAAGGCCAATCCGCCGGTGGTGAAGATCATAGACTACGGGAAGTACCGTTATGAGCAGGCCAGGAAGGAAAAGGAGAACAGGAAGAAGCAAAAGACCGTAGAGCTAAAGGAAATCCGTATGTCTCCGAACATCGATACCAATGACCTTAACACCAAGGCGAATGCCGCAAGGAAGTTCCTATCCAGGGGGGATAAGGTAAAGGTGACCCTAAGGTTCAGGGGCCGTGAGATGTCCCACATGAAGGAAAGGCGCTATGTTTTGGATGACTTTGCGCAGGAATTGGAAGATATCTCCGTGATAGAAAAGCCTGCAAAGGTGGAGGGAAGGAGCATCAGCCTTACCCTCAGCCCTAAAAAATAACCATACAGGAAATAAAGGAGGAAGACAAAATGCCAAAGATGAAGACAAAGAGCTCCGCTGCAAAGCGTTTCAAGAAGACGGGCACAGGCAAGCTCAAGAGGAACAAGGCATACAAGAGCCATATATTGACAAAGAAGTCCGCTAAGAGGAAGAGAAACCTTCGCCAGTCAACGGTGACTGACAAGACGAATGAAAAGGTGATGAAGAAGATACTGCCTTATCTGTAAGGAAGGCGTTACGGAAGTTTGGAAAAAGGAGGAGACAAATGGCTAGAGTAAAAGGCGGGGTAGGCGCCAAGAAAAGGCATAACAGGGTATTAAAGCTCGCTAAAGGATACAGGGGAGCCCGTTCCAAGCAGTACCGCGTGGCAAAGCAGTCCGTGATGAGGGCCCTGGCATCATCATATGCGGGCAGGAAGCAGAGAAAGAGGCAGATGAGGTCATTGTGGATAGCCAGGATCAATGCGGCAGCCAGGATGAATGGTCTTTCCTATTCACGCCTCATGCACGGTCTGAAGCTTGCAGGCGTTGATATGAACAGGAAGATGCTTGCGGATCTGGCGGTAAATGATGCCGAAGGTTTCGGAAAGATAGCTGATGTAGCCAAGGAAAAGCTTGCGTCATAATGGTTTGCCATACCCAGAATAAACATATCTCCCCCTTGAGAGCCTTTCTCGAGGGGGTTTCCATTATCAAGGAGGCTTGAAAGTGTCGGTATTAGTAACGGGAGGGGCAGGCTTTATAGGAAGCCACACCACGGTAGAGCTGATAGAGTCGGGATACGATGTGGTGATAGCAGATGACCTGTCAAACTCCAAAGAAGAAGTCCTAAACAGGATAGAAAAGATAACGGGGAAAAGACCCGTTTTTTACAAGGCGGACATATGCGATAAAAAGGCTTTGTCTGATATATTTGAAAAGGAAAAAATAGATTCGGCCATTCATTTTGCCGGCTTTAAGGCAGTGGGAGAGTCCGTGGAGAAGCCTTTGGAGTATTACAGAAACAATCTCCTTAGCACCATGAACCTTTTGGAGTGCATGAGGGAACATAAAGTGTTTGACCTGGTGTTTTCATCATCATCCACCGTCTACGGCACGCCCGAAACAGTGCCCGTGACGGAAGATACCCCCAGGGGTCAGACCACGAACCCATACGGCCAGACAAAGGCTGTCATAGAGAGGATGATGGAGGATGTATCAGGGGCGGATGACAGGTGGCACATCATGCTGCTTAGGTATTTTAATCCCGTGGGGGCACATGCTTCGGGACTCATTGGCGAGGATCCCAAAGGAATCCCCAACAACCTCATGCCATATATCACGCAGGTGGCGGTAGGAAAGATGGATCACCTAAATGTATTCGGGGACGACTACGATACGCCCGACGGCACAGGAATAAGGGACTATATACATGTCGTGGACTTAGCGAGGGGTCATGTATGCGCCCTTGACAATATACGCAAAAAACAGGGCTTAAATATTTACAACCTCGGCACGGGCATAGGCTACAGCGTCCTTGACATGGTAAAAGCCTTTGAAAAGTCCACAGGGGTTAAGATACCATATGTGATAACAAAAAGAAGACAGGGAGACATAGCCAAAACCTATGCAGACCCTTCCAAGGCCAAAAAGGAGCTTTCCTTTGAGACGAAATACACATTGGAAGACATGTGCCATGACGCATATTACTGGCAGCAGAAAAATCCTGACGGATATGGTTCCTAAGGAACTGTGCATAAAGTATAAATACTTTTGACGTTTACTATAAATGAAATACAGGAGATATGGAAAATGAGTACTACAATAGCAGTAGGAATAGGGATCGCGATAGCCATAGCCTTCGTGGTGTGGGCTATATTCGGAGGCGGAAAGGACGATTGATATAGGAAGGAGGGGGATAATCCCTCCTTCTCCGTTGATATTTATCGCTGTAAACATCGGATTTTCGGTGGGTACGGCGATTTTTGTTTTCTTGAATTTTTGGGTACCCTTGGGTACTTTGTTTTTATTCAGTTATTTTTTTTGGTTTTCTGACTACCGAGCTTCTCAAACAGGCAAGACATATCCTCATCCTGTTTTGCATCACGCAGATAATGGAGTGTAGTATTTACCTGGCTATGCCCCATCATCTTGCTTATCTGTGCCAAATTCTCACCATTGTAAGACGTAGATGTTACATAGAAGCGAATCTTGTGGCTGCTGTGATAGGGGATGCCCATTTCATTACAGTACTTACGAAGACGCTTGTTGAAAGTTGTGTTAAGGAGTGCTCTTCCTCGGAACATAATCCCATCGGAGAGCCGCTATTTCTCCAATCCTCGCAAACAGATTAAAGTCAAGACGAATCGCCAGAGCATATGGATCATCCTCTATCGTCCGCAGATGTGCCAATAGCTTTTGTGCCTGATCGAAGGTGAAGACCTCGTCCTGCTTGTTCTGCTTTGGTTTGTAGGACAGATGCTCTGTCTTGTATAAGTTCTGTCCTTGGTCAGTCCACGGAAGAAATGCTGTAGCAGCTTTGGAGTGACTGCGGTGACCTTGGTATCTCGGAGGATATGCCCGTCAA
>CAJOPH010000005.1 GCA_905236805.1 uncultured Eubacterium sp.
AAGAAGAACAGGTAATCCCATACAAAAACACAAAAGATCAACCCTTTGGGGATATGCCCATGAAATACTTGGATAAGATAAGGCTTCTTTGTGAGGAAAATGATATAGATCTCATTCTTATAAAAGCTCCTTCGTTAGCTCCCATATGGTATGACGGGTACAATGAGCAGGTGGTGGAATATGCCAAAAAAAATAACTTGCAATATATTAATTTTTATGAGAAAATAGAAGAACTTGGCGTAGATTATGAGGAAGATACCTACGATGGGGGTCTTCACATGAATTACAGCGGAGCAAAAAAACTCTCTAAATACATGGGTGAGATCCTTTCCGAAGAATATGGAATAGAAGACAAAAGGAAAGATGAGACCCTTTCCAAAATCTACGGTGAAAAGAAAGAATTCCATGACAAGATGATAGAAGATCAAAATAAAGAATTAAAAGAGTTTGGGAAGATAATATCTTATTAAACGTTTTTTTCATTACATATACATACATTTATAAGGAGGATTTACAACAATGGAAAACACAATGAAAAAAAAGGAAATGTTAATGAAAAAGGTTTTGGCGTTTGTTCTTGTGCTTGTCATGACTATGGGGATTATTCCGGCAAGCACTGTCCATGCAAAAATCGATGGTTACAGGTTTAAATATAACGGTGTGACCATCACCATGGGCTCTAAGGCAAAAAAGTTCATAAACGCTGCGGGCACACCAAAAAGTACGAGCAAGTCATCCAGCTGTTCCTATGATGGTTATGACATAACGAGAAAGTATTCGGATTTTATCCTCTATACCTACACGAACTCAAAATCATCCGGCGCTGCTGAATATGTATCAGGGATTACCTTCCTTACCAAAAACGTGACGGTGAAAGGATACGGAATAAAGATAGGAAGCAAGGAAAAGAAGGTAAAAAAGAAGCTGGGAAACCAGACTCCCGTATATGGGATTTACACATATACCAAGGGACAGACCAAGCTTCAGATAGAAGTAAAGAATAAAAAAGTAAAAAACATAAGGTATCTTAAGATATAGGAAATGTTAAAGGAGATGACTAAAATGAAGGAGTTAATGCTTGGAAACAAGGCATTTGCGAGGGGACTTTATGAGGCAGGATGTTCATTTGCCTCAAGCTACCCGGGGACTCCCAGCACTGAAATCACGGAAGAGGCGGCCAAATTCGATGATATCTACTGTGAGTGGGCTCCCAACGAAAAGGTAGCCATGGAAGCGGCATTTGGAGCGTCCCTTGCAGGCAAAAGGTCTTTTTGCGGTATGAAGCACGTAGGGCTTAACGTGGCGGCAGACCCCCTTTATACGATGTCTTACACAGGGGTGAACGGAGGCGTAGTCATATGCGTGGCTGATGATGCGGGAATGCATTCCTCCCAAAACGAACAGGATTCGCGAAGGCATGCCATAGGAGCCAAGGTTCCCATGCTGGAGCCTTCTGATTCCAAAGAAGCTCTTGAATACGTTAAAAAGGCTTATTGGATATCGGAAGAATTCGACACGCCTGTCATAGTAAAAATGTGCACCCGTGTGTCACATTCACAATCCCTCGTTGATACCGCAGAGAGGATTGATCTTCCCAAAAGGCAATATAAAAAAAACATCCCGAAATATGTGATGATGCCCGGAAATGCCATAAAAAGGCATCCCTTCGTAGAGGAACGGATGGAAAAGCTTAAAAAATGGTCAGAAGGATCGGACATAAACCGCATCGAATGGGCATCAAAAGACCCGTCTGATAATATCGGAATAGTCACATCTTCCACATCCTACCAATACGTAAAGGAAGTTTTTGGGGAGAGTGTATCCGTATTAAAGCTTGGGATGGTAAATCCCCTTCCCGAAAAGCTTTTCAGGGAATTTTCCCAAAAAACAAAAAAATTATACGTGGTAGAAGAGCTCGACCCCGTGATAGAGGAACACATAAAGGTCCTTGGAATAGAGGTGTCGGGAAAAGACATTCTTCCAATGGAAGGTGAATTTTCCCAAAATCTTATCCGGAAGGTTTTTTCAAGACAGATTCCAAAGAGTCTTTCCATAAAAGACCCCATCCCGGTCCGTCCCCCGGTGATGTGTTCGGGGTGTCCGCACAGAGGGCTTTTTTATACACTTTCCAAAAACAAATGTACCGTGATGGGTGATATCGGATGCTATACCTTAGCTGCCGTAGCTCCCCTTTCCGCAATGGATATGACTCTTTGCATGGGGGCTTCCATAAGTTCCATACACGGCTTTAATAAGGCCCTGGAAAAAGAAGAAACAGATCACAAAAAAACCGTTGCCGTACTGGGTGATTCCACCTTCATGCATTCCGGGATGACAGGTCTTGCAAACATTGCATACAACCAATCTGATTCCGTAGTCATCATATTGGATAATTCCATAACAGGAATGACCGGTCACCAGCAAAATCCCACCACCGGATACAATATAAAAGGAGACCCGGCCGGAAAAATAGATTTAGAATCCCTCTGCAGGTCCATGGGATTTGAAAGGGTATGTGTGGCAGACCCCTATGACCTAAGTGAATGCGACAGGGTGATAAAACAAGAGCTTTCATCCAAGGGACCTTCCGTTATCATCTCCAGGCGTCCATGCGCATTGCTTAAATACGTAAAACACAACCCACCCCTTGTGGTAAATCCTGACAAATGTATAGGATGCAAATCCTGCATGAAGATAGGATGCCCTTCCATATCAATGAAGGATGGCAAGGCTGTGGTAGACAAAACACAATGCGTAGGATGCAATGTCTGTCTTCAGCTTTGCCCCAAGGATGCATTTGAAAGCATAGCTAAGGAGGGCAGATGATGGATACAAAAAATGTCATGATAGTAGGCGTGGGAGGACAAGGCTCCCTTCTTGCCAGTAAGCTTTTAGGAAGGCTTCTTATAAATGAGGGCTTCGATGTAAAGGTTTCAGAGGTTCACGGCATGAGCCAGAGGGGAGGAAGCGTAGTTACCTATGTAAGATATGGGGATAAGGTGTATTCACCCATCATAGATGAGGGCGAGGCCGACATAATTGTTTCCTTTGAGCTTTTGGAAGCGGCAAGGAACCTTCCATTCCTAAAGCAAGGCGGCCGGATAGTCACCAACATACAGCAGATGGATCCCATGCCCGTCATTACGGGAGCCATGGAGTATCCAAAGGATCTGGTTAGCAAAATGACCTCCCTGGGAGCAAAGGTGGATGCATTAGACTGCCTGTCATTGGCCAACGAGGCAGGTTCATCCAAAGCGGTTAACATAGTCCTTATGGGAAGGCTCTCCCATTATTTTGACGTGGATGAAAAATCCTGGTATCAAGCAATGGAGGAAATAGTGCCTCCCAAATTCCTGTCGATGAATAAAAAGGCGTTCGAATTGGGAAAAAATGCGTAACCAGTCAGGAGGGATTCTTGAAAAGGAGTTTTTAATGGAGAATTATTATCAAAAAGAAATCGAGTGTGCTTCCAGGGATGAGATAGTAGCCATCCAGAATAAAAAATTAAGGGAGCAGGTAAGGCATGTATGGGACAATGTCCCATACTATCGTAAAAAGATGGAGGAAAAGGGTGTTTCACCGGACGATATAGAGTCTATAGACGACCTTAAAAAACTCCCTTTCCTTTCCAAGGCGGATCTAAGGGAGGCATATCCCTACGGTCTTTTGGGCGTTCCGTTGAAAGACTGCGTAAGGATCCAGTCCACGTCAGGCACCACGGGAAAGAGGGTAGTGGCTTTCTATACTTTGGATGACATAGACCTCTGGGAAGAGTGCTGCGCAAGGGCCATCGTGGCGGTGGGGGGAACCAATGAGGATGTATGCCAGGTTTCATATGGTTACGGTCTGTTTACGGGAGGACCCGGCTTAAACGGAGGAAGCCACAAGGTAGGATGCCTTACCATCCCCACATCCTCCGGCAATACCGAAAGGCAGATTATGTTCATAAAGGATCTTTCCGCCACGATCTTGTGCTGTACGCCTTCTTATGCCGCCTACCTTGGTGAGACCATGAAGGAGATGGGTATGGAGCCTGAAGACATTCCCTTAAAGGCCGGCATATTCGGGGCAGAGGCATGGAGCGAAGAGATGAGGCAGGACATTCAAAAGACCCTGGGTATAAAGGCCTATGACATATACGGTCTTACCGAGCTTTCGGGACCGGGCGTATCATTTGAATGCTCTGCACAGTCAGGGATGCATATAAATGAAGACCATTTTCTGGCAGAGATCATAGATCCCGAAACAGGGGAGGTGTTGCCTGACGGTACGGAAGGGGAGCTCGTATTTACAGCCATCGACAAAAAGGCATTTCCCATGATGCGCTACAGGACACGCGACATCTGTACACTGACCCGTGAAAAATGCTCCTGCGGAAGGACCCATGTGAAAATGACCAAGCCCAAGGGACGTACCGACGATATGCTCATCATACGGGGTGTAAATGTATTCCCGTCCCAGATAGAAACGGTGCTTTTGGAGCATGGCTATCAGGCAAATTACCAGATCATAGTAGGTAGGGAAAACAATACCGATACCCTGGATGTACATGTGGAAATGACCCAAGAGATGTTTACGGATAATGTAGGGGAGATAACCCTTCGACAAAATGAGCTCGTTTCGGGATTAAAATCCATGCTGGGCTTAAAGGCGAAGGTTACCCTGGTTGCCCCAAAGAGTATCACGAGGAGCGAAGGAAAGGCCGTAAGGGTCATAGACAACAGAAAAATCTGACTGGAGGAATTATTTATGAGTGTAAACCAAATATCCATATTTATGGAAAACAAGCCCGGAATGCTCTGCGGGATGACCGATGTTTTGGCAGAAAACAAAGTGAATATGAGAGCTTTGTCGCTTGCCGAAACAGATGGTTTTGGTATCGTCAGGATAATAGTGGATGATGTATATGAAGCTTCCACGGTACTTAAGGATAACGGGTATATAAACAAACTCACGCCTGTTTTAATAGTGGAAATCCCCGATGTTCCGGGGGGACTCTCAAAGGTATTAAAAGTACTTTCGGACGGGGACGTTAATCTTGACTATATGTATGCCATGTCCGCCGAAAAAGCCAAAGACAATGCGCATATGATATTTAAGGTAAATGATATAAAAAAAGCAGAAGGCCTTCTTTCAAAGTCAGGCATAAAGATCATTTCCCAGGAAGATGTAATGGAAATTTAAAGACCCCGTTGGGGTCTTTGTAAGGACTTATTTTATTCCATGAATTTATTAGATATTGTTTTGATAGGTATTGGACTGGCCATGGATGCCTTCGCTGTTTCCATATGCAAGGGAATGGCGATCAGGGAGGGTTATATAAAAAAAGCCCTTGTCATAGCATTGTATTTTGCCATTTTTCAGATGCTGATGCCCCTCATAGGATATTTTGCAGGATACGGCTTTGCGAATCTTGTGGAAAATATCAGCCATATCATGGCATTCGTCCTCCTTTGCGTGATAGGAGGCAACATGATAAGGGAGTCTTTTAGCAATGATAAGACCGATGAAAATGACGACATCTCCATAAAAACAATGCTTCCATTAGCTATAGCTACCAGCATAGACGCTTTGGTTACGGGGGTTACGTTTGCATTCCTTGAAACCAACATATTCAAAGATATAGCCATTATAGGCACGGTAACCTTCCTGATAAGCTTTCTTGGCGTAAAGATCGGAAAGGTTTTGGGGGATTTTCTTAATTCCAAGGCAGAGTTTTTCGGAGGGGTCATTCTTATTTTAATAGGTATAAAAATATTCATGGAAGGGATATAGTAAAGGCAGGGTGATTGCAGAATCAATGACAATCACCTTACCGGGAGGTTTTATGAAAGATAGCTATAAGGAGATGTCTGTCAAAGAGCTTCGTTTAGTAGCCAGGGAAAAAGGTATAAAAGGTTTTTCCACCATGAAGAAAGCAGACCTTTTGGCGCAGTTGACAGAAATTTCCGGTGATGCGGGTGACATTTATCCCGACAAAAGATCAAAACAGGCAAAAACCACTCAGGTGAGCCGTCAAATGGAAAAATCTGAAAAAAGACCAGGTTCAAGGGAGAATGTTTCCAGGGACAACGGAAAAAAACAAAAAAAACAGCATGATGATGAAAACGGTCGTCAGGGAAAGGTATTGAGCAATGACGGTGTGTACTATTATCCTCCCCCGGAATATATAGATGAGCCTCCCACCCATGTGTATGGAGTGCTTGAGGTATTATCTGACGGATATGGTTTTATACGAAGCGAAAATTATACGTCCGGTGAAAACGATGTATATGTAGCTCCCCAGTATATAAAACGCTTTTCTTTAAGGACGGGCGACATGGTTACGGGGGAGATGCGAAGGAAGGCTTCAGGTGAAAGATTTGGTGCGCTTACATATGTAAGCAATGTAAATGGAATAAATCCGCAGGTACTTTCTTCAAGACACCATTTCGAAAAAATGACTCCCATTTTTCCTAATGAAAGGCTTTTACTTGAGAGGGATGACTCTGCCTTGGCCATGAGGGTGGTAGACCTTATTTCCCCGATAGGAAAGGGTCAGCGAGGGATGATAGTATCCCAGCCAAAGGCAGGTAAGACTACCCTCTTAAAGCAGATTGCAAAATCCATTCAGATCAATTCCCCCGAAGTCCACATGATAATACTTCTCATAGACGAGCGTCCCGAGGAAGTTACGGACATAAAGGAAGCCATAAAGGGCGATAATGTAGAAATCATCTACTCCACCTTTGATGAACTTTCCGACCATCACAGAAGAGTCTCCGAAATGGTGATAGAGAGGGCAAAACGGCTGGTAGAACAAGAAGAAGACGTTGTTATTTTGCTTGATTCCATAACAAGGCTTACCCGGGCATACAACCTTGCCATTCCGGCCAGCGGCCGTACCTTATCAGGAGGATTGGATCCTATGGCTCTACACATGCCAAAGAAATTCTTCGGAGCCGCAAGGAACATGCGGGAGGGAGGAAGCCTTACCATATTGGCAACGGCTTTGGTTGAGACGGGAAGCAAGATGGATGATGTCGTCTACGAGGAATTTAAGGGCACCGGCAATATGGAATTAGTCTTAAACAGAAAGCTTTCCGAGAGAAGAATATTCCCCGCCATAGACATTATTAAATCCAGTACCAGAAGGGAAGACCTCCTTCTTACGCCTGATGAGCAGCTGGCGGTAAATGTGATACGCAGACAGCTCAATGGGCTTAAGGCGGATGAAGCGGCTGAACAGATCCTAAATATTTTTGCCACCAAGACAAAAACCAACAAAGAATTTCTTCAATATATCAAAAAAAAGATAAATAAGTCAGTGTAAAAAAATAACTTAGAAATTATTTCCTTACAATTCCTTACAATCTCCGTCTATTTCGGCATCACCACGACGAATCATGATGACTTCCATCAGGTCATAGTTTTCCGTTACTATTCACAGTCAAATTGCGCACTTGCTGCGAAATTTGACTGTGAATAGTAACGCTATCGTCAATCACATTCTTGGGTTGACTTATTGCCTGTAATGTGGTATAATACACATTCGTGTGTCGCACGGAGAGGTTTGTAAAGTCTGCCGCAGGGGCAGCACCGGATTCCGGCGTATTTTATTGGAGGTTTTTGGTTATGTATGCAGTAATCGCAACAGGAGGCAAGCAATACAAGGTCAGCGAAGGCGATGTTATTTCCGTTGAGAAGCTTGGCGTTTCCGAAGGGGAAAAGGTGACCTTTGACAAGGTTTTGGCCATAGGTGGTGATGACTTTGCCGTAGGCACTCCTACCGTGGCAGGAGCCAGCGTTGACGCTTCTGTGATAGAAGAGGGAAGGGGAAAGAAAGTCATCGTCTACAAATTCAAGAGAAAGACGGGCTATCATAGGAAGAATGGACACAGGCAGTCCTATACAAAGGTAAAGATTGAAAAGATAAACAGATAATGCCATGACGAAGGTTTCATTCTATAGGGATGCAAACGGTCTTTTTAAGGGATTTGAATCATTTGGACATTCCGGATATTCAGTGAAGGGAGAGGATGTGGTGTGCGCCGGCATATCAGCGCTTACCATAAACGCTGTCAATTCCCTGGATGCATTCACGGATGCAAAGCTTTTTGTTGAGGCTGATGAAAAGGAGGCCTTTCTTGGCTGCAGGCTTGGAAAGGGCTACGAAGGAGAGGATGTACAGCTTATCTTCAGGTCATTGGAGCTGGGGATAAGGGGTATCGAAGATCAAAACAAAGATTTTATCCGCATTTCATACGAGGAGGTATAGGTCATGCTTAAAATGGATTTGCAGTTTTTTGCACATAAAAAAGGTGTTGGTTCCACCAAGAACGGACGTGATTCCGAATCAAAGCGTCTTGGAGCCAAGCGTGCCGATGGACAGTTTGTTTTAGCCGGTAACGTTCTTTACCGCCAGAGGGGGACAAAGATTCACCCCGGCGTAAATGTAGGAAGGGGTTCGGACGATACCCTTTTTGCTAAGGCAGATGGTATCCTTCGGTTTGAGAGGAAGGGACGCGACAGAAAGGTTGCAAGCGTCTATCCAAAAGAAGCCTAAATAAGGAACTGTCATGGGATAGAATGTACAGGTTATTCCGTGACAGTTCCTAATCTTGGTGTGTCTTGAGGCTGCTCTTTAGAGCGGCCTTATTTTTTGAAAAGGGAAATGTTATGTTTGCTGACAGGGCAAAAATCATTATAAGATCGGGCAACGGGGGAGACGGCTGCGTAAGCTTTCGCAGGGAGAAATATGTGGCAAATGGCGGTCCTGACGGAGGAGATGGTGGAAAGGGCGGAGATGTCATCTTCGAGGTAGATGAGGGGCTTAATACTTTGTCGGATTTTCGTCACAGGAGAAAGTATTTTGCCCAAAATGCAGATCCCGGCTCCAAAAGAAATCGCACCGGAAAGTCAGGGGATGACATTATCATTAAGGTTCCTAAGGGAACACTGATAAAAGAAGCCTCTTCAGACAAGGTGATAGCCGATATGCATGACTTAAATATGCGCAAGGTGATCCTGGAAGGCGGTAAGGGCGGTCTTGGAAACCAGCATTTTGCCACATCCAGGATGCAGGCACCAAAGTATGCCAAGCCCGGACAGGAAGGCTTGGAGATGGAGGTTACTTTGGAGCTTAAGGTGATAGCGGATGTTGGTCTGGTGGGATATCCCAATGTAGGAAAATCCACGCTTCTTTCTGCCATATCCAACGCTAATCCCAAGATTGCAAATTACCATTTCACCACATTGGCTCCAAACCTCGGGGTAGTGGACTTAGAAGATGCCAAAGGCTTTATAGTGGCCGATATTCCCGGACTGATAGAAGGAGCCTCGGAAGGGGTAGGGCTGGGGCATGAGTTTTTGCGCCACATAGAGAGAACCAGGGTAATAATACATATCGTTGATGTTGCATCCACCGAGGGAAGGGACCCTGTTTCGGATATCTATGCTATAAACAAAGAACTGGAAGATTATGATCCGGGAATAATGAAAAAGCCCATGATAATAGCCGCCAATAAGATTGACGTTTTGGAGGATGGTGATTTCCTGGAGCTTTTAAAGGCCGAATTTGAGCCCAAATCCTATTCGGTTTGTCCCATTTCCGCTGTCACGGGAGAGGGTGTTAGGGAACTTTTGTATACGGTAAGAAATGTCCTTGACCTGCTTCCTGAAGAGCCGATAGTATTTGAACAGGAATTTTTCCCGGAGGTTCACCGTTTTGATGATGAGCCATTTACCATAGAAAAGGATGAGGATACGGGAGCCTATGTGGTGGAAGGTGACAAGATCCTAAAGATGCTGGGGTATACTAACTTAGAATCTGAAAAAGGATTTTTGTTCTTCCAAAAATTTATGAAGGAAAATGGAATCATTGACCGGTTGAAGGAGATGGGGCTTGAAGAAGGAGATACGGTAAGGCTCTACGACCTTGAATTTGAATATTATGACGAATAGGAGTTAAAGGAAACGAATTTATTCGTTTCTTTTGCAGGATAATTCAATGAAAAATATTACAAGCAGACAAAGGGCTTACCTGAGGGGAATGGCCCAGAAAATATCCCCTATAATACAAATAGGCAAAAACGGCGTGACTCCTGATGTCACACAGGCAGTATCTGACGCCTTGGAAGCCAGGGAGATCGTAAAAATATCCATATTAAAAAATTGCTTTGATGCACCCATGGATATTGCGGATATACTTTCGGAAAGAACAAGGTCTGACATAGTCCAAGTAATAGGAAGAAAGATAACCCTCTACAGAAAAGCCAAAAAAGAAGAGAACGTAAAGATAGTGCTTCCGAAATGAGAAAAATCTGTATTTACGGAGGAAGCTTTGACCCGGTACATAAAGGCCATGTGGAATTGGCCATGTATGCCAAAAAGGAACTCTCACTGGATGAGGTGATTTTTTTACCGGCAAAAAGACCTCCCCATAAAATGAATCAAAACCTGGCATCTGCTCATGACAGATATGAAATGCTAAAGCTTGCGGTCAATGGGATGGATGGTTTTTCCATATCAAAGTATGAATTGGAAAAAGAAGAAATAAGCTATTCATACCTCACCTTGTCACATTTTAAGGAAATATTTCCCGATGATGAACTGTATTTTCTGATGGGGGCAGACTCTTTGAGGGATTTTGTGAAATGGAAGAGACCCGATGTGATTTCAAATCTTTCTGTAATAGTGGCAGCTGAAAGGGAAGATATAGGCTCTCGCAAAATGAGGAAAATTTCATCAATGCTAAAAAATAAATATGGCACACAAGTTAAGTTTCTTAGGGGAAAGCCTGTTACCGTATCATCCCACGAAATAAGGAAGTCTTTATCAGAAGGCGGCATGGCCATGGGACATATTGATGATTTTGTACTAAAATACATTAGGAAGAGGCATCTTTATGGAGCATGAAGAAATATTGAAAATACTTAAGGAGACCCTTAGCGAAAAAAGGTATGCCCATACCCTGGGTGTGGCAGATACATCAGAAAAATTAGCCATAGCGTATGACTTTGATCAAAAAAAAGCATACCTTGCGGGCCTTCTTCATGACTGTGGCAAATACCTTTCCAGGGAAGATTCAATAAACCTTCTAAAAGATAGGGGGATAGAGCTTTCTTCCTACGAAATGGGCAATCCGCAGCTTCTTCACGCAAAGACAGGGGAGATTTTGGCAAGGGAAAAATTCAAGGTAAATGATGGGGAAATACTTTCCGCAATAAGGTACCATACAACGGGGCACCCCAAAATGACCCTTTTGGAAGAGATAGTATTTATTGCGGACTATATAGAGCCCGGCAGGGATAAGGCTCCAAACTTGGATAAATTAAGAAAGCTTGCCTATCGGGACAAAGATCTTTGCATGCATTACATCCTGAAAGATACATTAGAATACCTTAAAAACAGAAATATTGCCATAGATCCGGCCACACAGATGACTTATGATTACTACAATGTACACCATGGAGAAAAAATGGAATCAAAAGAAAAAATAAAAATAATTTATGAAGCATTAAGTGCCAAAAAGTCCTTTGACATCAAGGTAATAGATATAGAAGAAATTTCATCTATAGCCGATTATTTCGTGATAGCTTCGGTATCCAACGAAAACCAGATGCTTGCCGCCATAGATGAAGTGGATGAAAAAGTGGGAAAGGCCACAGGTGAGTCTCCAAAATCAGAAGGTCAGAAGAACTCCGGATGGTATCTCCTTGACTATGGGGACGTGGTAGTCCACCTTTTCAGGGAAGAAGACAGGGAATTCTATGATTTGGAACATATATGGAGTGACGGAAAGGAAGTGGAAATATAAAGTATTTACCATAGGGAGGGGGATATGCCCCTCCCTTAATTTTCATACAGCTCCATATAGTTTACTATAATCATCTAAAGAACCTGAATACCCCTATCACCCTTCCCAGTATCTCAACACTGTCTACTATGATAGGATCCATGGAATCATTCTCCGGCTGAAGGCGGAAATGTCCCTTTTCTTTATAGAAAGTCTTTACGGTAGCCGAATCATCTACCAATGCCGCTACAATGTCACCGTTTCTGGCCGTGGACTGCTGAGCCACTAAAATGAGGTCATTGTCAAATATCCCGACATTTACCATGCTGTCTCCCTGAACCCTGAGCATGAAAGACTGCTGATTGGGCATGAACTCTGATGGAAGAGGGAAGTAGTTTTCTATATTCTGTGTGGCAAGCATGGGCTGCCCCGCCGCAATCTTTCCTACCAATGGTACATTTACGAGTTCTCTCCGGGTAAGGTTAAAATTCTCGTCAATTATTTCTATGGCACGCGGCTTCGTGGGATCCCTCCTTATGTATCCATTCTTTTCCAGTGTCTCTAGATGGGAATGCACGGAAGAGGTGGACTTTAGGTTCACGGCATCGCATATCTCCCTGACGGCGGGCGGATATCCTTTTGACAGAATCTCTGATTTGATAAATTCCAGTATCTCTGACTGCTTCGTGGTAATCTTTCCGTATGACATGACATCCTCCATATTGGTATAAATCGTTTCCTGTAATGTTCATAAACCCCACCGGGGGTGGACTTGAATAAACACTTGTTCCTTACATTATTATAACACACTTCGCAAGAAAAAGCAAACATATATTCCGAAAAAACGTTCCGAAAATTTGTTCGAAAAATACTTGACAAACATCCGTTTGGGGTGTAAAATATTACTTGTACCGAACAAATGGTTGTTTTTTATCCGATAAGGAGGACGTTATGTACGGAACAAGGACATTTAAGATGGGTGTATTTTCAGCATTGATCATCCTGGCTATGGGAAGCATATTTTTAGTGCATGGCAAGGGGAACATATGTCAGGATGATCGTCCATATTCAAAGTACTATACTTCCATAGAAGTGAAAGATGGGGACACCCTGACCAAAATAGCCGACAGATATATGTGTGGTGAATATGGCAGTGCTGATGAGTACATTGATGAGGTATGCTTCATGAACCATATCCTTGACCCTTCCGAGATATATAAGGGAGCCTATCTTGCCATTCCGTATTACGTTGATCCTTAGGAACCGTAAAGAGATAATTTTCTAAGTTATTTTTTACGGTGACTTAAAGAAGGAGGCTTAGTTGCTGTAAAAAATGGGAAGGTTTTTTCCTTCCCATTTTTTATACAGCGTCTTATGCAGTTCCTTAACCAAGCCTTGAATCATTTTGCTGGTGATTATATCTTTTCTTAATGGCTCTTTGCTCGAAGAAATCATCTATCGTAGCTATGAGTTCGCTCCGGGGAAGGGTCTTAAGAAGATAGTTTTCCGGTTTTAATGACAGGCCTGTCATGACAGAATTTCTGTCACCCTTGGCAGTGAGAAACATGACAGGAATGGAGCTGGTTCTAAGGTCAGAGTTTAGCATCTCCAATACCTTAGGTCCATCCGTGATAGGCATTTCATAGTCCAAAAGAATGAGGTCTACTTCGTTCTTTGCCAGGAAGGTTATGGCACTCATTCCTGAATTTACCATGAATACCTGGTATTTATCTGAGAGCCAGTTTTTTATCGTCCGAAGCATGGTGCCGTCATCATCCACGACCAATATACGTTTCTTTGCATCCTCAAGACGCCTTGCTTCCACTATCTCATCCATTTGCTTGATGAGATTTTTGATATTGATGGGACGGGAGAATGATCCGGAGATTAAATCCTTACCGATACTCTTTGTGGCATCATCTACTTCATTGTAATTTCCTATCAGATAGAGCATGGTGTCCTTCATATCCTCGTCTATCATGTCTTTGAAGTAGATCATAAGCTTCTTATCCGCGCACATTTCCTCACTTAGGTAGAGCAGTACTATCCTGGGTCTGTCCTCTACCTGGCTTATGAGGTTTAGGTTTGGTTCCAGCACCAAAAGTTCGTAATCTTCCTTTTCCAATTCCTTGATGAGGGCCTTCACCATGAAGCTTTTCTCATCACCGACCAGCATAATCCTATCGCTCATACTAACTCCTTAATATTGTTATTCTACAGTTCCTAATCATTCAAGGATTTATAGTAAACATTCATCATATATCAGACAAAAGCTCCAAAAGTCCGTCATAATCCACATTGGATATCAGAAGCCTTATTTTATCGAACTTCTCACTAAGATGGTCAGGAATCTCAAATTCCTCAAGCATCATCACGAGATTATCAAGAGAGTCACTGTCAAAGGCCTCTGCCGCATCCTTCAAAGCCATTTGTGCCTCCACAAACTGCTCATCGTTTAGAAGCTCCTTGGGTGGTGCATCCTTTGACTCCTCTTCATTTTCAGTGTTTAATATTTCGTTTAATCCATTCTCCAGTACCCAGACTCTCTCCAAAAAACTCTCTGTATTGTCATTTAGGTACTCTATGTCATTATTGTCCCCTCTTTCTTCCAGGATAGCTGCCTCCTTGGATACATCCAAGGCTCCTATCAGACGGGTAGAGCTCTTTAATGAATGTACCTCTATAGTATACTCCTTTATGTTTTGGCTTTCAAGCATATTCCTGATTTTTTCGCATTTGGAAGGAAAAGCAAGCGCGAAGCTTTTCATGGCATCCTTAAGCACATCGTAGTCACCACAGTTTTCAATGGCCGTATTGAAATCTACTCCCGGAATGTACACTCCTTCAAAAGGATTTTCAGTTTCCGCAGAATCTTGTGTATATAAAGCATTTTCATCTTCGGTAGCGGTGTTGTCACCCTGGGAATCTGCCACTTTTTCCATTTTTACTTTTTCCTCAGGAAGAAGATAGGCTATTAGTTCCTCCAGTTTTTTTCCATTGACGGGCTTTGACATATAGGAAGAAAACCCTTCTTCCATATAAAGCTCCCTGGCACCATAAACAGCATTGGCGGTAAGAGCCACGCAGGGGGTATCTTTGTTGAGGCTACGTTTATCGTCTTTTATGGCATGGAAGGTCTCTATGCCGTCCATTATCGGCATCCTGTGGTCAATGAATATGATATCATAGGTATTCTCTTCGCACATCTTAATGGCTTCCATTCCGCTGGAAGCAGTATCTATCACAACCTTGGTCTTTTTTAGGAGATTAGAGAACACGATCAGATTTATGTCTGTATCATCTATCGCAAGAATGTGGGCATCAGGAGCTGTAAACACCTCATGGTATTTTTCCCTGGTCTTGGCCTGGAGCTCTGAAAGCGCATCAATTTCAACGTTTCCTATCTGTTCCCAGTCAGCAACATCCTGAAGAAGGGAAAATGAAAAAGTGGAACCCACTCCTGCAGTAGATTCTACCTCCAGCTTTGTTCCCATCATCTGAAGGAAGGAGAGTACTATGCTCATCCCGAGTCCCGAACCTTCCACCACACGGTTTGTTTCCTCGCCTATCCTTTCAAATGGGGTATAGAGGTGTTCCATATCGCTTTCCGCTATGCCTATGCCGGTATCTTCCACACTGACGTTAAGAAGAATCGATTCATCGTTAATCTTCGCATAACTCAAATGAAAGATGACACGGCCTTCATTGGTATATTTGACGGCATTAGTAAGAAGATTCAATATGCACTGGCGCAGGCGTATCTCATCGCCTACGAGGGAAGATGGGATACCGGGGTCTATATCCAAAATAAAGTCCAGATCTTTTTTCCTGGCCCTGGTGGAAATCATGGTAACCATATCCATAATCATGGATGATACCTGATATCTGGTCGAGACCAGCTCCATCTTGCCGGCCTCTATCCTTGAGAAGTCAAGGACATCATTTATAAGAACCATCAGGAGGTTACCGGCGCTTTGGATATTCTGGGCATATTTGATGATCTCGGGATCTTTGGACTCACGCAAGATCATCTCATCCATCCCAAGGACGGTATTGATGGGGGTCCTTATTTCATGTGACATCCGGGAGAGGAAGTTTGTCTTGGCTTCGTTGGCGGCTTTGGCAACCCGTAGGTCATTTTCCATGTTACGCTCAGTCTCCAGCTGGCTGATATAGGATGTCATGTCATGGATTACCGTGTTGATGGAAGAGTGGAGGTCATTGAGTTCCGTTTTCTGTTTTGGCTTAATATTGGAAAAAGCCTCCACATATTCCTCCCTTTTGGAATCAGGAACATTGGTAAACCTATTCATATAATTCACGATCAGCTGCAGGGGAGAAAAAATCAAAAACCGCTGTACATGAGCATAAAAAACCCCCAAGGGAACCAGCATAGTCACTATCATCATGAGAAACTTCATATTAAAGGTAAACAGCGACACATTTTCAGATGTTACTGTTTCCCTGGCAGTATCCTGCATATATTCAGGCACACCGCTTACAGGAGTATTATTGTCCGCAGACCGGCTTTGCGTATATGTATCCTGGTTGTCTGAAACTGTCGCAGACTTTATGTCATAGAGCCCATAAAGCCTTGCCCCCAAAAACACAAAGAAAGCCGCTGCAGCCACCAGAACCAAGAGGGAAAAAAACGTGAAATACCTGTTAAGCCTGGATGGAGAGGATAGGATAGTGCCTTTTATTTTATTTTCATATTCTTTGGTGTGGGTATATCCGATAGAGAATCTTTTTTTTAAGCCATCAGGAGCAAACCTGAAAAATACATATACTGCGCTTACGGCTATGATCATTTCGGGAAAGGAGGAAACAAACTGTTTCAACTGACCCATCGGGGAAAAATCAGCAAAAGGTCCCCCGTCACCTACCAGATACAAAATAGAAGACCACAGATTGCCCGAACATAAAGACAGTACAACAATGCTAAACAAAGCCCGTTTAAGGGTGGAAAAAAAACCTTTGGCCGTAAGAAGGGATGTGATGGCACTAAGCATCATAAATGCAAAGGTCATATACGCATTTGATGCATTAGACAATGCACCGGCTATAAAAACGCATAACACATAAAACATTCCCACGGCAGGAGAGCAGATTGCGGAAATTACTATAACAGGTATGTGGGAAAAAAACAGCATCATCCCAAATGCCCAGAAAGAAAGCCACATGTTGCCGCTTATCTGCTCTGAAAAAGTGACACAAAGCCCGATAAGCATAAGTGAAAATTCAAATATATAATGCTTGATCCAATCCGGACGGCTAAGGTTCAAAGGATAAAGCTGAGAAACAGAATAATCCTGCATTTTTATACTCCTGAAAACATAAATACAATCCTTTATATTATAATACAAATCCCAAGAAAAGTAAATACTTTCCTTGACCGGTTTCTTATTCTCTTAGCGTCACCTTGTTTGCAGCCATCCTTCTTCTGTCTTCCTCAATGGCTGCATAGTGACGCCTGGTCGTATTTATGTCCTTGTGGCCCAAGACATCTGCCACCAGGTAAATGTCACCGGTTTCCCTGTAAAGGGAGGTGCCATAGGTGGAACGAAGCTTGTGGGGAGTGATTTTCTTTAATGAGGTGACTGTCCCGGCATATTTCTTCACAAGGTTTTCAACTGCCCTGACCGAGATTCTCTTGTTTTGCATGGAAAGGAAGAGTGCATCCTCATGGCCTTTTGCGGCGGTTATATGTTCCCTTTTGTCCATGTAAGAGGAGAGGGCATCGTTTACCTCTTTGCCGAAATAAACGATCTGTTCGGCCCCACCTTTCCTTATCACCCTGACGCCACCATTTTTAAAATCAACATCACTAATATCAAGTCCCACACATTCAGACACACGGATCCCCGTGCCCAGAAGGAGGGTAAGCATAGCAAAGTCCCTTTCTTTTGTCTTTTCGTGGTAGACCTTTTGCCTGTCGGTCAAGCCTTCCCCGTTTTCCACCTGATCCAAAAGAATGGCCACTTCGTCAGGATCCAGCCGGATAATGTTTTTTTGATGGATTTTCGGCATTGATACCAAAACAGAAGGATCCTTTTCAATCACTTCCTTTTGGTAAAAATAATGAAAGAAAGTCCTAAGGGACGAAAGCTTTCTCATAATGCCACGTTCATCGTTTGTATATTCGGTTCCGGATTCGTTTTCATATACTTTAAGGTACGAAAGATATTCCTCAATATCCGTAGCGGTCACTTTTTTAAGGATTTCTATGGGCAGATCATGCATGGGAATCTTGGCCAAAGATGGATTGTTGTCCTGCATGTAATGGAAAAAAATCCTAAGGTCAAAAGCATATCCCAGCCTGGTTCTTGACTGCGTGACAGGCTCGATCCCCCTGAAAAACTCCCTGCAGAACATGGGAAGATCGTTTAAGAGCTCGCGAATCTTAAGCTCATTTTTTTTATCGATAGAATCGGAATAAGAATCAGAATGCATGTAAACCTCCTAATGCGTGTAAACCACCTTAAACAGCATCCAACTATTCGTTAAAGCTGTCTTTTGCGAATAGTTGGATGTACCTCATTATACACTCTCCCCCACATAATGTCAAGTTTTTGTTTGACCTTTTCCCTAAAATATATTAGAATATAAGGAAAAGGTCAGACAAAAACGGACACGTAAGGATGAATTCGAAAGGAACCTCATTACATGAATCCTAAAGTAAGCGTCATTTTACCAACATACAATAGAGCCAAAATATTAAAAAAATCCATTTCCGGCGTATTGAATTCCTCATATAGGGATTTTGAACTGATCATCGTGGACGATAATTCCACAGATGATACAGATAAGCTGATAAATACGTTTGATGATGGGCGGATAAAATACATCAAATCAGACAAAAATCTGGGAGCTGCCGGAGCCAGGAACCTGGGAATCGACTCTGCCAATGGAACCTATATAGCCTTTGAGGATTCGGACGATTTTTACAGGAAGGAAAAACTTGAAAAACAGGTAAAGCTATTGGATGAAAATCCTGAATATGGCTTTTCCTACCATAAAATACGGTATGATATGGGACTAAACGAAAAAAAACAAAACCTTTTTGCAATCCTACCCGATGAAAAGATTCCATTGGAAAAGAAAAACGGAAAAATCCATGAACAGCTCCTCTATGATAATTTAGTTGACTGTCCCTCCATAATGGTAAGAAAAGACTGTATCTGCGATGTTGGTGGTTTTGATACTAATTTAGATGCCTTGGAGGACTATGAGCTAGCCCTCCGCCTTTCTAAGAAATATGAGGCCGGTTTCATAAATGAGGTGCTTTTGGACTCATCTTTTTCCAATGAAGGGGTCTCCGGCTCTCCTGTTAATTATTTAACAGCCAGCTGCATCATACTTGCAAAGCACAAGGCTGACTATCTAAGGACAGGCACATTCAATCACAGACTCGAAATAATCCTACTGGACAGTGAGCAGATTGGTATAAAGGCCCAAGTGACACAATTACTTGAAAAATTACTTTCATGAAAGCTGTTTTTCCAAGGCTTCTTTGGCTTTTTTAAGCGCATCTTCTATTCCGCCCGGATTTTTTCCTCCGGCCTGCGCCATATTCGGGCGTCCCCCACCGCCCCCACCCACCAACGGAGCTATCTCCTTAATAAGGTTTCCCGCATGGGCCTTTGCCTTTACCGCGGCATCCGTAGCCATTGCCATAAGGGATACCTTACCGTCATTTTCAGATGCAAGAACCACGATGCCTTCACCTATCTGGTTTTTTAATTTATCCCCAAGATCCCTAAGACCGTTCATGTCCACGCCTTTTAGCTTTTGGGAAATAAATTTAAACCCTCCTATCTCCTCTATGGAATCGGAAACATCCCCTAAGGCATCCTGTGCGGCCTTTGATTTTAATGCTTCGTTTTCGGACTTTATTTCCTTCATTTCCGAGAGGAGGTGGGAAATCTTATCACCAAGGTCTTTGGGGGAAGCCTTTAAAAGCATACATGCCTCATCCAGCCTTTTTTCCATATCGGAATAATATTCCAACACTCCCTCCCCGGTAATGGCCTCTATCCTTCTCACCCCTGCGGCTACCCCGTTTTCGGAAAGAATCTTGAATGTGGCTATATCATTGGTATTATTCACATGGGTCCCGCCGCAAAGCTCCACTGAGAAATCTCCCATCGAAACTACCCTTACGACATCCTTGTACTTTTCCCCAAAAAGTGCCATGGCTCCCATTTTCTTTGCCTCATCCAAAGAGGTTTCAATGGTGGTAACGGCAAGAGCATCTCCTATTTCCCTGTTCACCAGATCCTGAGTCTTTTTGATCTCATCTTCTGTCATGGCCTTAAAGTGGGTAAAATCAAAGCGAAGCCTGTTTCCATCCACGAAAGATCCCTGCTGCTCTACGTGATCACCCAATACCACCCTTAGGGCTTTTTGGAGAAGATGGGTGGCACTGTGATTCTTACAGGTCTTTTTTCTGTTAGTGGAATCTACAGATAAGCTTACGGTATCTCCTACCGAAAACGTTCCTGATTCCACAACTCCCACATGACCTATCCTTCCTCCCGGAATATGTATGGTGGTTTCTACCCTAAATACATTTCCTTCGAAAGAAATGGTTCCAAAGTCTCCTTCCTGACCGCCCATGGTTCCATAGAACGGGGTCTGTTTTGTGATAATGGTAGCCTCATCACCCTCCGAAACGTCAGCTACCACATTTTCCGTGGTAG
This sequence comes from uncultured Eubacterium sp., assembly GCA_905236805.1. Classification (GTDB taxonomy): domain Bacteria; phylum Bacillota; class Clostridia; order Lachnospirales; family Lachnospiraceae; genus RUG14243. The sequence goes on from CAJOPH010000005.1 coordinate 20,479, forward strand.
TAAGGGCAATGATCTCTGATGAATGCTCCAACCTGTCATATCCCACAAATTCTGAAACGATTGCGGGATCTATATTTTCATACACCGTTGAGTCCTGCCCCATGTAGTTTGTCTCTTTCCTGGCGGCACGGGCGGTTTTTTTCTGTTTTTCCATGGCCTTGTCAAACCCGTCCATATCCACATCAAAGCCATCTTCTTCGCAGATTTCCACGGTAAGGTCTACAGGGAATCCATAGGTATCATAGAGTTTGAACGCATCATCCCCCGAAAGGGTCTTTTTGCCTGATTTTTCAAGATCGTCCAACATCTCCTTTAATATGACAAGACCCTGGTCTATCGTCCTTGCAAACTGTTCTTCTTCCTTATCAAGCACGTTAATGATGAGGGTCTTTTTTTCTTCTAATTCAGGATAACCTTCCTTTGAATCTTCAATCACTGTCTTTGACAATTCAGAAATAAAGGTATCGGGCATACCAAGGAGCCTTCCATGCCGGGCAATCCTTCTTATGAGCCTCCTTAATACATAGCCCCTGCCCTCGTTGGAAGGCATGATCCCGTCTGAAATCATAAAGGTGGATGACCTTATGTGATCGGTGATGAGGCGGATGGAAACATCCTTTTTTTCGTCCTCATTGTATTTTACGTCGGAGAGGGAGCAGATTTTGTCGCGTAGGGAAACCATCGTGTCTATGTCAAATACAGAATCCACATTCTGCACCACTACAGCCAGCCTCTCAAGCCCCATTCCCGTATCTATGTTTTTTTGGGAAAGCTCCGTATAATTTCCTTTCCCGTCACTTTCAAACTGCGTAAATACATCGTTCCATACTTCCATGTACCTGTCGCAGTCGCATCCGACGCCGCAGCTGTCTTTGCCGCAGCCGTATTTTTCTCCCCTGTCGTAATACACCTCAGAACAAGGACCGCAAGGTCCTGCCCCGTGTTCCCAGAAATTGTCACACTCACCCGTTTTTGGGTCTCTTGCGAAACGGGTGATCTTATCCCCGCTAACCCCTATTTTTTTTGTCCAGATTTCGTATGCTTCCTCGTCTTCTTCATAAATGGAAGGATATAGCCTTTGGGGGTCTAGTCCCATCCATTCGGTAAGAAATTCCCAGGTCCATGTAAGGGCTTCTTCTTTGAAATAATCCCCAAAGGAAAAGTTTCCCAGCATCTCAAAAAAAGTAAGGTGGCGGGCGGTCTTACCGACATTTTCGATATCTCCGGTGCGGACACATTTCTGGCAGGTGCAAACCCTCTTTCTGGGAGGAGTTTCCTGTCCCGTAAAATAGGGCTTTAAGGGAGCCATCCCCGCATTTATCAAAAGGAGGCTTTTGTCATTGTGTGGAACAAGCGAAAAGCTCTTCATGGCTAAATGCCCTTTAGATTCAAAAAATTCCAGAAATTTTTTTCTTAATTCATTAACTCCTGTTTTTTCCATTTTTAAGCAAATCCTCCTAGTTAAGTAAACCTTTCTAAATTAAGCAAATCCTTCTAATTAAGCAAATCCTTCTAACTGCCTATGGTATTTATTTATTCTCTCCAATTCCCTATCGTCTGTAACAGATCTTCCGGAATAATAATATTTCACATCGGGATATGTGACATTTATTTTTTTATCAAAATATTCAATCCCACATAAGTCGCACATCCGCCTGATCGTTCCCTCCCTGCCGTCAATGATATCTATTGAAGATGGGGCGTATTTTCTTATGGATCTTTCGAAATAGTTAAAATGCGTACAGCCAAGGACTATGGATGAATATTTTTCCATGTCATATGTAAGGAGCTGTTTTTCCAGGTAGCCTTCCACATCATCCCCAAAAAATATTCCCCTTTCGGCAAACTCTACAAGCTTTGGCATCGGAAGAAGATCCACCCTCTCCTGCCCGCCTTCCCTCTTAATAAGGTTTCTTAATTTTTCTTCCCTTAGTGTAAGGGGGGTGGCCATCACAAGAATCCTTTTGTTTTCCAAGGGACAGCCTTTCAATGCGGGCTTTACCGCAGGCTCCATGGCAATGATGGGTATATCATATTTTTTCCTTAAAAAGCCCGAGGCACAGCTGCTTGCCGTATTACAGGCTATTAAAACTGCCTCGCACCCCCTTTTTACAAGGAAATTTGTTATGTTGTCGGAATAGGCTATTACCTCTTCTTTGGTCTTTAGACCGTATGGCGTATTATCCTCATCCGCATAGTAGATAAATCCGGCATCCTTCACATGCCGTAGTGCCTTGTTTAATACACTAAGTCCGCCTATTCCGGAATCAAACATGCCTATTTTCTTCAAATGTACTCTCCGTCAGAATCTATTATGTTCATACCTTGTTCGCGGTCTTCCTTTAAGATTTTGTAAATTTGCGCATCGGTGGCGCATATATAAGGATTCACATAGAATATCCCCAAAATCCCAAATGTCATGTAGTTTAAGATATTCCACCCTATGAAGGAAAGATCCAAAATCCACGTATCCCACTTATGTCCATACATCATATTCCTGGATATGGTGATGGCTTCATTGGGCTCTAATTCCGGGTGTTCCGTTATGATATAGGGTACCATCCTGTATGAATAGGACTTTACCAGTCCCGGAAAGATGAAAAGCAAAGTCCAAAGGAAGATATAAAGATCATTCAGGAACATGGTAAGTACTATTTTTGAGTACCTTGAACCATTAAAAGCATATCCCAATATGGAAACTTCCGCCTTGTGGGTCATGGAATTTACATAGTAAAACCTTCTGCAGCCTGCAAGGATAGGGTTTACCAAAAAAATAGATACGATGAGGGCACCTATCGTCAGCGTAATGAAATACCTGGCAAAAAAGGCCGAACCTGCCGACATGAAATAAGCAGTTGCCGCATTATATCCTTCAGCAATCAGCGAATACATCTTTTCCGCGTCCACATCACTGGTAAAAAAGGCCGATATGCCCGTGATAAGCCCCAATACCAAAGCTACCAGTACGCATGACCAGTAATTTTCCTTAAACGCTGCCTTTCCATTGGATTTTAAATCTATCCTGTTCCATACAATATTCATAACATCATTTTAATCCTTTCAATAGTTTGATATAATCCTGTGCGGCCATGGGCTTGTGGAAATAGTATCCCTGCATGGTTTTGTTACCGGCGTTGGACAGAAGCTCTATCTGTTTTTCTGTTTCCACTCCCTCGGCTATGGAATCCATGCCAAGATTCTGAACCAGGTGTATGGCCGTTTCCAATATCAGCTGTCCCCTTTTTGATTTCTCGCAGTCCTGTATGAACCCCATGTCTAATTTAACTATGTCTATAGGCATGTCCTTCAGCATATTAAGTGAAGAATACCCGCTCCCAAAATCATCCATTTCCACCAGAAAGCCTTCATTTCGAAGCTTTTCTATGGTATGAAGCTGCATGTTTCTGTTTACAAATATGGTCTCGGTAATCTCTATCCTTAATAACTCATGCGGAATCTCGTACTCATCCGTCAGCCTCATGAATACGTCAAATAGATCAAAAATCTCAAAATCCATCCCCGAGACATTGACGGACAAAGGATACATCGGAAGATGTTCGTTTTTCATATTATTAAGGAGCTTGCACGTCTCCTCCCAGATGTAGACATCCAGCTCACTGATCTTTCCGCTGTTTTCAAGCACCGGTACGAAGGCATCGGGGGTAGTCACCACATCGTCTATTTTTAGACGCACCAAAACCTCGCCGCCAACTATCTTTCCGTCTTCCACCTGGGGCTGCACGAAAGGAACGAAGTTTTTGTTATTCATGTATATAGGAAAATGTTCCATCAGGGTGGTGTTGAGAAGGAGCTTTGATCTCATCCTTTCGGTATAAAAACCTACGCTGCTTTTTTCGGCTTCTTGCTCGATGGCGATATTTGCCCTCTCGCACATGGCCGCCACGTCCCTTTCCCCCCGCTTTACATCATATACACCGTAAAGGATCCTGATGATGATCTCGTAGTTTTCAAGGTTTACCTTCATGTATGAATGTTCCTTGAGATAATTAACATCCAGCATCATTGAAGGCATGAGTATTGCGAAGTGATCTGAATTAAGCCTCGATACTATCACCTTATCTTGGGAAAATTCCTCAAGAAAATTTCCCACATATTCAAGCACCTGGTTTCCCACTTCCACTCCATAGGTTTCATTTACCAGCTTGAACTCTATAATGTTGGAGCACACAAGACAAAAATCATCATGATAATATTTTTCAAGAAGCCTGGCGCCGTGATAACAAAAGGCATCCTTGCTATACAGTCCTGTCAGGTCATCGTGGTCTGCCTGGTAGGACTGCTCCCAAAACCTTACTATCACTCCCGTAAAATCAGTGAAATGAAAGCATGCCCCCAGGTATTGTCCTTTGGCATCATATTCTTTTTTGCATTCACAATGATAGTAGCGCTCTCCCATAAGGGTATCTATGCGCACATTGTCATTATAATCCTCAAGGGTGTCAAAGGGTTTTAAATGGGTGGCCTCAATGAAGGTGTCCATTTTAAGGGATTTGACGGTAAAGCCCAAATCCCCTATGAGCCTCTCTCCCGAAGGATTGGCAAGGGAAAGGGTGTCATCTGTGTTAAACACAACCACGGGATCGCTCATCCTCAGAACTATGTTTTCGTATATGCTGTGCATATCCATGCTCTTTTTCATATTTTCGCGCTCCTTGCGTCACTTCCTCTTTATGACTTCTTCGGTAAACCTGGGCAAAAGCTTCCTAAAGTCCCCTACCAGCCCGAGGTTTGCTATGTCAAAAATAGGAGCCTTTGGATTCATGTTTATGGCAACAATATATCCGCTCTCTGCCATACCCACCTGGTGCTGTGGGGCTCCCGATATGCCAACGGCTATGTAAAGTGAGGGCCTGACCGTCCTTCCGGACTGCCCTATCTGGTGGTTTTTATCTATCCATCCCGAATCCACCACGGGAAGGGAAGCCCCCACCACGCCTCCCAAAGCGTCTGCGAGGTCATAGAGCATATTGAAGTTTTCCGCGCTTGCCATGCCCCTTCCCCCTGCTACTATCACGGGGGCTTCTTCGATATTTACAGACTCAGTTACGGTCATTACTGTATCAACGACCTTTACCAGCTCATTATTGTTATTTTTTGACAAAGGGATTCTTTGAAAATATTTTTCGATATCTGCTACGGAAGATTCCTTAGAGAGCGCATCCATCCTGTCAAAAGAGCCAATCCTTATGCTTATTGCCGCCCTTTTTGTCTCCACCTTCATCTTTTCCAAAATCTTTGCGGCATAGATGGGGCGGGTAATCTCCAGACCATCATCTTCTATGGAAAGCTTTGTTACGTTGTTTAGGCCGGGAAGGGAAAGCATTCCCGAAATAAGGGACGCTACCGCCTTTCCGTGGTTTGATCCCGGCGTAAGTATGAGGTCAAAATCCTTTGCCTTATCAGATATGAGCCTTGCTATCTCGTATTCAGGCTTTTTTTCTAATTCGGGGTCAAATACCACGAAGCAGGATTTTTTGTCAAATAGCCCGGACGAGCCTAAAAGTTCGAGCGATCCTCCTGTCAGCCTTCCTTCCGATGTCTCCAAATAATATAATACCCTCATCAAAGTATCCTCTCTGCAATAAGCACTTCCATCCCTCTTTCTAATGTTTCATCGGCATTTTTTTCCTCGAATATGTGTCCCCTTTCCTTTTGGGGAGGAAGGAAAAATTCAATTGGGGATGAAAGCTTCTTTACGGTGCAAAATCCCACATCGGAAAGGCTTATCACGGGGATCTTGCTCTTCCTTGCATTCATCTGGTCTATGAGCCGAGGGAACCTGGGGGTGTAGTCATTGGGCTTCATCATGGTGGCAACAAAAGGTTCATCTACGGACAATACCCTGTATCCTTCCGCGCTTTTTTGTCTAAATTGGGGATCTATCTCTATAAGTTCCGAAAGGAAGGGTCTTTTGATAAGTCCCGAAAGAATCCCGGGAATCTGGGCTCCCATTATATCGGTGGACTCTTTCCCACACAAGATGATGTCAAATTTTTCGTTGTTTTTTTTCTCAAGGTATTCTATGGAAAGAGAGAGAGCCTTTGCAATATCTCCTGCCTCAAACACTTCTTCATTGATATCAGCCTCTACCCTGTAGACACTGTCTGCGCCCACCGCAAGGGCATCAATGAGGCACTGATTGGCATTTTCCATCCCCAAGGTCAAAGCCGTCACCTTTCCGCCATGCTTTTCCTTGTAAGTGGCAGCCATCTCCAGGGCGTCCCTGTCAAAGGAATTGCCCCTTTGGTCTATTTTAAATATGTCAGGTCTCCCGGTTTCATCCAGCCCAACCCGTCTTCCTTCGTCAGGCACCTGCTTTATCAGCACTAAGAAATTTATTTCTTCCATGGCATAATCTCCGTTCATATCACGCCCCTTAAGGCAGATATCATCTCCCGTATCCTTTCGTTCTCCATCCTCATGCTGACCTGATTTACCACCACCCGGGCTGACAGGGGACAGATTTCTTCTAAAACAAAAAGCCCGTTCTCCTTCAGGGTGGAGCCTGTCTCTACGATATCCACTATGACCTCTGAAAGACCCACTATCGGGGAAAGTTCTATGGAGCCGTTTAGTTTTATTATTTCCACCGTCTGGTTCTTTACATTGTGGAAATAATCCTTTGCTATCCTGGGATATTTCGTCGCCACCCTTATCTGCCCGTAATCTTCCAAAAGCGAAGCTGCAGACTTTGGACCTGCCACGCACATCCTGCATTTTCCAATGCCCAGATCCAACACCTCATAGATGTTTCTTCCTTCTTCCATGATGGTATCCTTCCCCACCACACCAAGGTCAGCGGCACCGTATTCCACATATGTGGGAACGTCCGGACCTTTTGCCAGGAAGAAATTCATTTTGAGGTCTTCATTAGTGAAAATAAGCTTTCTGGTGTCCTTGTCAAGTGCTTCCTTACAGGTAATCCCAGCCTTTTCAAAAAGCCCTAAGGTCTTTTCTGCAAGCCTTCCCTTGGTAAGCGCAACAGTCAAATACCTCATATCATCCTCACCACATCATATCCTATGCTTTTGTAGTAATCATCCGTTTCCGTATCGTTTTTCAAATCATCATACAGGACAAGTGATGAGCTTCTTTGGGACTTTCTAAGCTCTTTTGCCTTATTTATGGCATCTATCCTGTATTTTGAGCTATATATGATGACTGTTTTTTCTTCTTTTTTTCCGATGTCTATCTTTTGCCGATCAAGTGAGCTCATAAGGGAATCGATCATGATGACCATGCCCACGGCCGGAGCATCCTTTCCAAATTTTCCAAGGAGCTCATCATATCTTCCGCCCTTGGATATGGCCTCCCCCGTTCCAAATGAAAATCCTTCGAATATTATTCCCGTGTAGTAATCGTAGGGGCTAAGCAAAGAAAGGTCGAATGCGACATATTTATCGTATCCATATTCTGCTATTATGTTATAAACATCCTTCAGCCTAAGAATGGCTTCTTTTGCCCTTGGGAAGGATGAAAAAATCAAAGCCGCATCATCAAGCATCTCCACTCCGCCGGAAAGGTTTGGGAGTTCCTTGAAGCACCTTGTTACTTCTTTTGAATAATTTTTCTCTTCCGAGAGCTTCTCCGCGGCAAAATAATTTTTGGAACATATATACTCCTTAAATTCCTTTTCGGTATCTTCATCCATTTTTGCCGCATCAAAAACCGCCCGGAATATACCACTGTCCCCAATGCTGATAATAAAGTCACAAAGCCCCGCCTTTTCAAAACATCCGGCGTTTAGGGCTATTATTTCAGCATCCGAATCAATGGACCTTTCACCCATGAGCTCTGCACCTATCTGTGCGGTTTCGTTAAGCCTCCCCCTGTAGTTTACCGGATTGGAAAAAGAGCTCCCTTCGTAAAGAAACCTGACCGGAACGTTACTTTCCTTAAAATACTTCGCATAGGCCCTTGCCACAGACGGCGTGAAATCGGGACGAAGTACCAGGGTATTTCCCTCGTGGTCAAAAAACTTGTACAATTCCCTTGAGGGGGTGGTCCCAACATCAAGACCAAATACATCAAAATATTCAAAAGAAGGTGTCTGTATCGGGCAATACCCAAAGCTTTTTATCAGGGAAAATAGTTCGTTTTTTACAAATATCTTCCTGGCGCATTCATCACCATATATGTCCCTGACCCCGTCAGGCGTATGCTGTAGATTGTTCATTATTTAACATTCCTCATTTCCAAATCCTTGGAAAGGCATCCTAAATACGGAATCCATAATCCGTTGGGGGAAGAAAAGAAAAAATCTTCCTCCAGTTCATCTATTCTGAAGCTCTTTCTCCCACCGTCTGTCATTCTCTTCCAAAAATAAAGTGCTTTTTCAAATCTAAGGTAATAAAACAGCTCCCTGTCCGTATAATATATCAGGAAGAATGAAATCCCATCCTGGCGCTCAAAATCTGCCATGAAATCCATCTGGTGCCCATGGATGTTTTTCAATGCGAATGTATCTGAAGAACATTCTTTTGCATCAAAGGCCACCGGAATCCCCTGTACTGCCCCAATGTAATCCACGGTGCTCTTTTTTTCAAAATAAGCAAGTTTTATTGTGCTGTTTTCCTTGTCTATTTCTATGGGGGTGATGGGAGTAGGAATCTTTTGAACCAAAGCCAATCCTTCCTGCCTGTATTTTTCATTGGTATGGTTTATAAGATCTTCCAGTGAAGATCCCCTAAGCCCCCTTGAATTCCATGTGGCCATTAGTGCCTTTTTCCATCCCGTATCATCTTCCCGGTGGAAGGATCTAAGTATTCATGCTCGGCTTCATAGAATATCCTGCCTTCGTAGATGATATCAAACTTTCCATTTTCCAGGGAAAGGCAGGATACCGCACAGTTCATCTGTATGGAATCCCAAAAATCCCTGATGGGGATATTTCTCATGACACAGATCATCCCCCGAACCACCGCACCATGACATGCCACAAGGACATTTTCGTACTGACCTTCCAGGGGAAGGATCTTCTCCCCCACAAAATCACTAAGCCTTCCCGTAAGGTCCGTGAATGTCTCCCCATCCCCCATAGGAACATAATTTTCAGGGTCTGTAAAGCATTTTAGAAAGGCGGCGTATTTTGAAGGGTTTTGTCTCATCATTGGGATGGCAAGTCCCTCACAATCACCAAACGATATCTCCTTAAGCCTCTCATCCGTAACGGGAGTAACGTCCATCCCTTCAAGGACTATCTGTGCGGTTTCATAGGCCCTTACCAAAGGGGAAGCATAGCAAAAATCAAAAGAAATGCCTTCTTCTTCCATGGCTTTCTTGGTGATCTTTGCCAATTTTCTTCCGTAGTCATTAAGTGGTATGTCGGATTTCCCTTGGCATCTTCTGTCCTTGTTCCAATCCGTCTCTCCATGCCTCATCAGGTATACATTCAAAGCGTCCTTCTCCCTCACACGTAAAATCAAGTAGGAGGGTGATTTAAGTCCGCTGGGGGCGGACTTGAATCCCCTCCTACCCGCATGGTTATAGTAAAAGTAAGTAATATCCTTTCATATAAACTATGATAAATCTATCCCCTGCGCCGTCTTCTTCCACCGGCTGCGGCTCCCCATGAGCCTACCGCTGCAGGTTCCGTAGGTCCTTGCGGTTTCACGGCACCCGCACCCTTAATGGCATCATTCGGACATACGCCTATGCAATCATTGCAGCTGGTGCATTTGTTTTGTATAATAACAGAGAACATACCGGCTCCACCCTTGATGGCACCGGCCTTGCAAACCTTGATACAATCCCCGGAGCCCTGGCACTTGGAAGCATCAATATGTACGGTATGGCAGCCCTGACAGATCAGCTTCTTGCAGTGCTTTCTCTTTACATGCTGCTCAAACTCCTCACCATAGGTCTCCATGAGGGAAGATATGGTCTTTACCGCCTCATAGGTAAGGTCACAGTCAGCGCACTCTTCGATGACTCCCAAGATTTCCTTAAGCATGTCTATGTCATCATCGCCCTTGCCCTTGCCTTTTACGAAATCTCCCAGGATGAGGTTTACCTGCCTCATCCCGTCACGGCACATAACGCCCTTCCCGCAGGACTCTACCAAAACCCTTTCAGATATCTCAAAAGCTACATTTACCGGACAGATACCATCATCGGAGCCTGCACGGGAAGCCTGGTCTATTAAGTCTTTTAATGCATCGGCATTAACATCGCAAATACGTTCCATTATACTCTACCTCCCTTCCGATCAATACTCTGTCCACATCTTGACTCTCTCGAAATCGCACCTTAAGTCGCACTGCAGGCACCTTGACGCCTCGCATGCGGCCTGTTCATCGGTGAATCCCTTGTCAACCGGATGGGTGATGGAGCCTCCCCTTACGGAAATATCTTCTACCGTCAGCTCTTCCCTGGGGATGGATCCAAAGCCTTCCACCTTTCCTATTGCAGGATCATGGGGCGCCCTTTCATAGAGAACCTCATCTATGTCGCCATCGCCTCCCAGGTACTTATCCACTTCTGACGCACACTCCCTGCCTCCCGCAACGGCAAGTACCACGGATTTGGTGCCGGTGATGCAGTCACCTGCCGCAAATATGCCTTCCTGGGGAGTGGAATGTGAGTTTTCATTGTTCACGGGGAAACCAAAGCGGTTTACCTCTACCCCGAAGTTCTCAGGAATATCGGCCTTCTGACCCATGGCAAAGATAATATAGTCACCCTCGCATACGGTCTCAGTACCATCTATGATGTCAGCCTCTAGACCGTTTGGTCCAAATTTGAAGCTCCTTATCTTGGCATAACGCAATCCCTCGAGCTTCTCTTCAGTACCAAGTATCTCAAGGTTCGTAGTGCCGGAATTAACTGTTACACCCTCTTCCTGAGCCTGTTCTATCTCTTCATCGTCAGCCAGCATATCCTCCCTCTGCTCCAGACAGAAGAGGTTTACCTTGGCGCCTATCTTCGCGGAGGTACGGGCGGCGTCAAATGCCACGTTTCCTCCCCCAAGGACTATCACCTTAGCGCCGGGCTTTACGTTGGGATCTTCCTCACCGCTTGCTATGGTATGAAGGAACTTCACGGCCGTGGTATTGTGACCACATTCACGCCCCGGAATCACCGCATCCTTGCCCAGGGTGGTACCCATGGCAAGAACCACCGCATCGAAATCTTTTTTCAGTTCATTTACATCCTCGATGCGATTGTTGGTAACAAGCTTTACGCCCTGATCCGTTATGACCTTGATTTCGCCCTGTACAACATCCCTTGGAAGCCTGTACATCGGAATCCCATACTGAAGGTATCCGCCGGCCTTGTCGTTCTGTTCGAAGACGGTAACGTCATGCCCTTGCTTTCTGAGATAGTATGCGGTAGTCATGCCGGCGGGACCTCCGCCTACCACCGCCACCTTCTTTCCGGTATCGGGAAGCTGCTTCACCTTTGACTTCCAGATTGCTTCATTATCATTCTCGCAGGCGTAACGCTTTAAGTTCCTGATGGAAAGAGGATCGTTTAGATGTGTCCTCTTGCACTCCTTTTCACAGGAACGGACACACACCAAGCCCAATGAATGCGGGAATGACAGCTTTTCCCTGATCACTGCCACAGCCTCAGCATTCTTCCCATCCTTTACAAGACGTATGTACTCGGGTATGTCAGTGTGAGCGGGACACTGAACCTGGCACGGGATAAGAGCCTGCTGCTTTGGAATATCGGCACGGAAAATGCCTTCCATATCCTGCAGGGCTCCCGTAGGACAGACCTCAACACAGGCGCTGCAGAAACGGCAGTCTGAGCTGTTAAGCGGAAGGTCATCCTGGGTACCCACATAAGTCTCATGGTTCGTGTCTGTTTTATTGAGCTTTAAGATACCTACATTTCTCACATCGTTACATACCCTGATACATCTTCCGCAGGCTATGCACCTTTCCATTTCTCTTACGATGATGGGATTGTTGGTGTTGATCCTGGTGGTAGTCTTGGTGACATCCCTCATACGCCCGTGGACGGCTCCCGTAGCCTGCATCATTGCCTGCAGCTCGCACTTTAAGTACATCTTGCAGGATGTACAGTCATGCGGATGACCCGCAAGCATGAACTCCATGGCCACACGCCTTATCTGCTCCAAACGGGCTCCCTTCGTGGTAACCTTCATGCCGGGCTGTACTATAGTGGTGCAGGCCGTGACTGCCCCTTCCACACCCTCTACGTTTATCACGCAGAGCTTACAGCCTCCCCGGCTCTCCAAGTCCGGATGCGAACACAGGTGCGGGATATATATCCCTGCCGCAAGGGAAGCCCTAAGGACGTTCGTTCCCTCTTCGGCCTCTACCTTTGTCCCATCAACGAAAAATTCTACTTTCGCCACTTTCTTCCTCCTTTACGCGTAAGTTCAAAAGAGAACCCACCATATACTTTTCGTACTTAACCTCATACCACCTGCGGTGGCCGAAATCCGGCGCACCCAATTCCGGATAAATCCAAATCTATCCGAAATCGAGTATAACTTCGTATAGTACTATATATATTTTAACAGATAATGCGTTATCATTCAAGGTAAATTTTTATCTATTATCGGAAAATGAATTTATACAAATTGGGTCGTAATGTGCAGCAAGTGCGCAATTCGACTGTAAATAGTAACGAAAATGAATACGTTTTCACAAGATATATAGTAAACGTCAAAATGCTAACATTTTGTTCGTTTACTATTATACGTCGGGTTTCTCATCATATCTTGAAGCCGCATTCACTTTGCCGGAATTATGTTCTACCGACTCAAGCATCTTTCCAAGCTTTTGTATGGCCTTTCCCATCGCTATGTCAGGATCGGAATCTTCAAGTGCCCATTTCCTGTCAGACTCCCACATCTTCCTATAGCCATTCATTATGGAGCTTATCACCATATATGCTATGTTCGTAAGAAACTCATTTTCGCCACGGGAACTCTCCCAGAGTTCCGAGACAGTTTCCACCAGGTGCGCGGGGTTTACCGACACATCGAACATGGAATCTTCTTTCTTGTCGGACAGGGAGGATACCTCATCCAAGATGACCTTTTCAAGGTCTTTTATATCAGGATCCAGCCTGTTTATCAGCTTGGTATTCTTTGTGCGCTTGTGATGGAGGTAGACTTCAGTGGATTCATCTGCCTCAAGCAGCCACAGTGCAAAATCCCTGTCTATATGATATTCTGTAAAGCTTTTTTGTGTGGTAGTCATAACTGCTCCAATGCCTATCCGGGCAGGATGAGGATTACTTCCCCCACCCATTATCGTAAAAAAGTGGCAGACGATACACATCTGCCACTTATTCATCATTTAAACGTCTATGTCAATCCTCTACGAAATCATCAGAATCAAGGTAAGCTACAGCCTCCTTGCCCGCAATACGTCCTGAGTTTATGGCATATGACATGGTAGATCCCGGATTGTAGAAGCAATAAGAGTCTGCAAATACGGTAGCCGTGTCATTTCCGCAAGCGTAAAGTCCCGGGATGGCCGAGAAATCATCCTTAAGAACCTGCATGTTCTCATTAACCTCGATGCCGCCCAACGAACCATAGCCTGAAGGGAAGTGCCTTGCTACATAGTAAGGTCCCTGCTTGATGGGCTTCAAGAACCTGTGATCCTTTGTGAACTGCCAGTCGTAGCCCCTCTGGGAGCCGTTGCACATCTCGTTGTACTCATCAATGGTCTTTTTTAGGTTTTCAAGGTCTATGCCCGTGGTGGCGCAAAGCTCTTCAATCGTCTCAAACTTCCAGAAGTTAGTCTGTCCTGACTCCTGATCGTCCAAGCCCTCATGAAGCGAGGAAAGGCCTGATGCCTCGATTCCCTCACCCTTGAGGTAAAGATCAAGCTCCTCATCCCACTTATCCATGTGCGTGATGCCATGGTGGTAGGTGATGTAATCAAGACCATGCTCCTTGTAGTAGTCTACTATATCCTCATTGATAATGGAAAATCCCGTATGATCCTTCTGGAGGAGGAGGGAGTTCCCTGTAAATGTGGTGTTGTCCATGATCTCCTCATTGATAAAACGTTTTCCCTGAAGGTTTACCATGAGGTTCGGCTGACGCATGGTCTCTGAGAGGGTCTTGAAAATATCTGTGGTACCGGGAGTGTTATATGTAACCTCCATGTTTACCTTGGCCTTGCGGCCACCGATCTTCCAAACCATGTTCATTCCGTCGCCGTCGATACCCGGGATACGGAATGTGAACATGTCAACGCCCCACTTCCATCCCATGTGCTCCTCGATCATGTCAACGTTGTTGCCCATGCCGCCCGTGGCAACGATGACGGCATCGCACTTGCACTCGATCTCTTCTCCATTCTCATCCTTGGCGCGAACGCCCACTACCTGTCCCTTAGAGCCCGTAAGAATCTCCGTAACGGGGGTGTTGAACACAATCTCTGCGCCGATCTCACCGGCATACTCCGTGAGACGCTTGTTCATGAAGGAAGCAGACCTTTCTGAAGGCTTGTTGGAGCCGGGAGCCTTTACCATATGCTGTGTGGCATGTGAATTCTTGAAATACTTAAATACCCCAAGGAACTCTACACCCTTGGCCTGAAGCCACTCAATGGTCTCAGGAGACTGATTAAACCACCTGCGCACGAGCTTAGCGTCCGAACGCCAGTGAACATACTCCATGAAGAAGTTAAAGGCATCGTCCAATGTGAAATCATTGTACATCTGCTCCTTCTGCATCTGGGACTCAAACGCAAGAAGCGCCATACCCATGTTAGCGGCGCCGCCGCTGGTGTTAGACTTCTCGAATGCGATAGCCTTGCCGCCTCCCGTGGCATTTAAGCTTTCCTGGGTCTGTACCAAAGCCGCAAGACCTGACATACCGCAAGCTACTACTACCACATCCGCTTCCATTTGTTTCATGTCAGAATATCCTCCTATAAAAAAATCCATACAAAATTAAAAACTTAAATCTATTATATACGTTTTGGAAGAATATCGCAAGAATTATTTTTTGAATTTTCTATAAACTTGTTACTATTCACAGCCACCTGCCCCAAGAATGTGTGGGGCAGGTGGCTGTGAATAGTAACATAAACTTTGATAATTATTCTGCAACTAAAGTTATCCCGGATATTTCCTTAAAGTCTGACGGCTCATCAGCCATAAATTCCCTTTCTGAAAGGTAGGAAAGCTCCCCGTCCATCTTTGGAAATAATAACTTTTCGCAATAAAGCGCATATCCTTTTCCGAACGACTTTGCGCCATACTTTACATCTCCCACCACGGGATGCCCTATATGCGCCATCTGTGCCCTTATCTGGTGCTTTTTCCCTGTGATAAGCTCAACCTCAAGCAGGGTATTTGCGCCCAATCTTTCAAGGCTCTTGTAACGGCAGATGACCTTTGAAGCCTTTGGCAGAGGCTTATCCAGTATCCTGACCTTGTTTATGCCGTTTTCGCAAATATGGTAGCCTTCGAGGGTCTTTTCACCCGTTAAGATTCCCTCCACTATGCATTTATAATATTTGCCGATCTTTCTATCCCTTACCATTTCCGAAAGCTCCCTTAAGGCATTGAGGTTTTTTCCGGCCATGATAAGCCCTGAAGTGTTTTGGTCAAGTCTGGTTACTACTGACGGCCTGAATGTATTTAAGCTGTTTTCTGAAATCTCCCCTTTTTCCAAAAGATATGCAATGATATCCTCATTTATGGATGCCTTTTTGCTTCGCCCTGTCTGTGAAAGCACCCCTCTTGGCTTATCTGCTATGAGGATGTTTTCATCTTCATAGACTATCTTTATCGTGCCGCTTCCCGTGATTTTTTGTTTCTTAAACCTCTCAAGCGTCTCATCCGAGAGGTATATTTCTACCGTATCCCCTTCCCGTACCCTTTGGTCACCTTTTGCCCTCTTGCCGTTAACCTTTATGTTTTTCTTGCGGATCATCTTGTAGATAAAGCCCTTGGGCGCATCATCCAAGTATTTGCCTATGAGCCTGTCCACCCTCACCCCGTCTTCATTTTCTGTAGCTGTTAAAGTTTTCACAATAATAGCCCCTGACACATGGATGCATTCAGACCATGGGCTCTATTTCACTGTTTTCATCGACCTTGGCTTTTTGTGGAGGCGCCCCCTGAATATCCCCTGACTCTTGCGAAGGTGAAAGCTCAACCCTGTTTGAGCTTACCACGTCAAGGTAGCCCTGGAGGCTTCCCAAGAGATTTTCGTTATTTTTCTTTGTGGTATCTATCGAATGAAGAAGCAGGCTCTCTATGCTTCTTAATAGCTCGTCTGTATATTCTATGGCAGACTGCCTTATTTCATTGGCGTCAGCGGTCGCCTTATCCAGGGTCTCCTGAGCCTCATTGGAAGCTATTATCACGATCTCATTTGCCTGTGCATATGCCTGCTGCATGATCTGGTGCTCGCTGATAAGCTCGGTGGTCTGCTCCTTTGCGGCCTTTAGGATCTGGTCGGCTTTTTCCCTTGCGTCATTTAAGATAGAGTCCCTGTTGCCTATTATTTTCTGGTACTTCCGTATCTCCTCAGGGGTCTTTTCCTTAAGCTCATCCAGCATTGCCTCGATTTCGTCCCTGTTGACCAAAATATTCCCCTTGGACAGCGGCGCGCTTTTGCAATCAGCTATGTAATCTTCCATCTCTGCAATGATGTTTTCAATTGAACTGCTCATTTTAACGACTCCTTATATTGTTGAATTTATCATTTATTTTCTGAATTACCTCGTTCGGGACAAACCTCGAGATATCTCCCCCAAACATTGCGGCTTCCTTTGCCCCTGTAGAAGATATATATGAATACTCGGGGCTGGTCATAAGAAAAACGGTCTCAATGCCCTTAGTCTCCTTTGCCAGCGCATTATTAAAGTTTGCTATCTGAATCTCATATTCAAAATCGACAGAAGACCTCAGTCCCCTTAAAATGGCATCCGCATTTTCCCTTTCCGCAAAATCCACGGAAAGCCCCTCAAAAGATTTTATTTCTATGCCTGGGATATCCGCCGTGACATCCAAAAGCATACCTATCCTCTCATCAACAGAAAACGTGGGCTTTTTGGCCCGGTTGTTGAGAACCCCTATTACCAAGGTATCACAAAGCAATGCGCCTCTTTTAATAATGTCTGTATGTCCCCTTGTTACCGGATCAAAGGTTCCGGGATAGATCAGTTTATTCATATCCTTCCCAAAAACACATGCATGTTGTTTTTGTACTCCTTCCGCCTGTTTTCCTTAAGCCCAAGATCCCCAAGGTATGAAAAATCCTCGTCCCTAAGGCTCTCTACTATGATAAGCCCCTCATCTTTAAGAAGCCCGTATCCGGATATTTCGTAAAGGGTCTTTTTAACATATCCCTTGTCATAGGGGGGATCCATAAATATTATGTCAAATGATCCTAAGTCCTTCAGATAGCCCATGGATGAAAGGACATCTGTTGATATGACCTTTGACTTTTCAGAAAAACCGGTGTTTTCAAGGTTTTGCATGATGCACTTTACCGCTTCCTTTGAATCATCCACAAAGACGCATGAAGACGCCCCCCGGCTAAGGGCTTCTATACCTATGCCGCCCGAGCCCGCAAAAAGATCCAAAAATGATACACCGTAAAGATCCCCCTGTATGATATTAAACAAAGTCTCCTTTACCTTATCCGATGTAGGTCTCGTAGATAAGCCCTTTGGCGTCTTTAGGATAAGGCGCCTTGCGGAGCCTGCTATAACCCTCAATATCCATCTCCCTTAATAAAAATCCCCGGTTTATCAATGTCACTAACCCTGTTCCTTCAAAATCTGCCTGTTCTTCCAGATGTAGTCCACAAGCGAAACAGCCGTCAAAACCACCGCTATATACATGACAGCTGCGGTCAGTGTCTCAAACCACGCTTTATCACAGCCTATCATTACGAGTATTGCCAGGGCCATCTGAAATACCGTCTTTACCTTGCCCCACATGGACGCCGCTATGACAATATTATTTTCGGCAGCAATGAGCCTGAATCCGCTTATGGCAAACTCCCTGCATATAATGATGATTACTGCCCAAGAGGGAAGCTCCCCCGTCCCTACCATCAGGACAAAGGCCGAGGACACCAAAAGCTTGTCAGCCAGAGGATCCATGAATTTACCAAAATTCGTGACCAGATTGTATTTCCTGGCTATCTTTCCATCCAAAAGATCGGTAAGCGATGCAATGATGAATATGGCCAATGCAATATACCTTCCATATCCGGGAAAAAACCCGGAAATATAGAAAAATACAAAAAACGGTATCAATATGACCCTAAGCATGGTAAGCTTGTTCGGCAGGTTCATATCATCTCTCCTATAAGGTCATATCCATCATACCCCGTGACCTTTACCTTTACTATCCTTCCCGACATAAGTCCCCTTACACTTTCAAAAAATACATATCCGTCTATATCTGGGGCATCCCTGAATGACCTCCCCACGTAGATGCGATCCTCCGGGATGTAGCCTTCCACCATGACCGGAAACACGCTTCCCTTCAGACTTTTATTTTTTTCAAAAGATATTTCCTGCTGAAGGACCATAATCTCATCAGAGCGTCTTTTTTTAACATCCCCCTCTATCTGTCCTTCAAAGTCAAAGGCCTTTGTGCCTTCCTCCCTGGAATAGGGAAAAACGCCCAGCCTGTCGAACTTTACCTTCCTTACAAAATCAAGAAGCTTTTCATGGTCATCTTCACTTTCTCCCGGAAAGCCTGAGATTAGCGTGGTCCTAAGGGATATGTCAGGGACTATCTGTCTTATCCTTCGTATCTTGTCCAAAAGACCCTTACGGTTTGTCCTCCTGCCCATCTTCTTTAGTATATTGTCCTCGGAGTGCTGGATGGGGAGGTCTAAGTAATGAAGAACCTTTTCATTATCCCTCATCTCAAAAAGAAGCTCATCCGTAATCTCTTCGGGATAACAGTAAAGAAGCCTTATCCACTCTATGTCCTCAATGCCCGAAAGCTCCCTTAAGAGAAGGGGGAGTTTTTTTGAACCGTAGATATCCTCACCATATACGGTGGTTTCCTGGGCTACAAGGATGAGCTCCTTTACCCCATTTTCAGAAAGGGATGTGGCTTCTTTTACCAAATCTTCCAAGGGCACTGACCTGTACGGTCCCCTCATGTCCGGAATCGCACAGTAGGTGCATCTTTTATCACACCCCTCGGCTATCTTAAGATACCCATAATGATATGGCGGCAAAACCTGCCTTTTTTTTGCCTCGGGAAATCCTGAAAGGGGCTTGAAACTTTTTAAATGAGATGTCCCTCCCAAAACCTTCCCTACCACCTTCGGCAGCTCATCATAGGAATTTGTTCCCAAGACAGCATCTATCTCTGGGAGCTCTTCCAATATCTCATCCTTGTATCTTTCGGCAAGGCAGCCTGTTACTATAAGAGCCTTTAGATTTTCTTCCTTCTTTTTTCCAAGCCCTATTATGGTCTCTATGCTCTCTTCCTTGGCATCCAGGATAAACCCGCAGGTATTTACTACGGCCACATCCGCAAGGTCCTCATCATCCGTTATGTCAAAGCCTTTTTCCGAAAGGCAGCCAAGCATCTTTTCGGAATCGACCCTGTTTTTATCGCACCCCAATGAGACAAAATATATTAAAGCCATGTCACGCTTTTGTTAAAGGGTAAACGAAGGCTCTTTCATAGCCTCCCCCTCTCCATCTTCGACATCCAAAAAGCTTACGGTGTCATTATCAAACGGTATAAAAACGGGATCGTCATCATCAAGAAACTCCCTCATGCCATCAGGATCAGACTCAAAACCCAAAAGGGATTCCCCTTCATGACCGTTAATGATTCCGTCTTCCTCATTCCCGATTATATTTATCTTTCCTTCGTAGAGCTCTTCTACTGCTACGGAAAACGGCTTGTCACAGGTGGCCTTGGCCATGGGTTCATGTCCGCCTATTATCTGGCGCGCCCTTTTTGCGGTAGCCATTACTATGGAGTACCTGCTGTTAACTATAGGCTCTTCGCCCGGCTCTGCTCCTTCATTTACGACCTCCATGAGGTCCGAATAGGATGGATGTATCATTTATTTATCTCCTTTTAGATGATCTTCCAGCTCAGCTTCCAGATCTGATATCTGCAAAGATGCGTACCTTGCCTGATATTTTGCCGAGGTTACTATCCAATGCACCAGTTCGGCACATTTATTTATGTCGTCATTTTCCACCACATAGTCATACCCGGAAATGACCTTGACCTCCTCTTTGGCCCGGCAAAGCCTCTTCCTTATGACATCCTCGCTCTCCGTTCCCCTTTCCTTAAGCCTCCTGTAAAGCTCCTTTATGGAAGGAGGTACAAGGAAGATAAGCAATGCTTCGGGAATCTTTTCTTTTACATCAAGGGCTCCCTGCATTTCTATTTCCAAAATAACATTTTTCCCTTCAGAGAGCATATTTTCCACGTATGGACGGGGCGTTCCGTAGAAATTATCCACGTACTTAGCATACTCAAGAAACTCGTCTCCATCCACCATCTCAAGAAACTCTTTTTCGCTTTTGAAAAAATAATTAACTCCCTCTTTTTCTCCTTCCCTGGGCGACCTGGTGGTGGCCGAAACGGAAAGCGCATAAGAGTCCCCATACGTTTCGAGAAGTGTCTTTACCACAGTGCCCTTTCCGGTGCCTGCAAAACCGGAAAGTATTATAAGCGTTCCGTTCTTTCTCAAGGTGATACCTCCAAAAAGTTACAAACAGATACGATTATTCTATGTTTTGTACCTGTTCGCGAATCTTTTCCACATCTGTCTTAAGCTCTATTGCAAGATCCGATATTTTTGCATCCTGGGATTTTGAAAGGATGGTGTTTGATTCCCTATTCATCTCCTGCGCGATAAAATCAAGCTTCCTTCCGGCCTCTCCGCCCTTTTCTAAGACATCTGCCATGGCCTTTATATGGGTCTTTAGCCTGACGATCTCCTCATCCACGCATATCTTGTCAGCGTAGATGACAACCTCTTGGGCAAGCCTTGCGTCATCAGCGGAAAATTCCACGGCAACCTCTGCTAGTTTCTGATGGAGCCTTTCCTTGTAGGCCGAGACAATATCCGGATATTTATTTTCCACTTGGTCTGCGTATCCACTCATAACGGAAAGCTTTGAGAGTATGTCATCTGCCAGGGCACCTCCCTCCTTTGCCCTGGATTCCTTAAAGGCTTTAACGGCCAAGTCAAACGCCTTATTTAATAATGCCTCAAGGCTGTCATCTTCCTCGTATGTCTGCTCTATGGTAAAAACCTCGGGAAGAAGGCTAAGCCCTGACACCGAAATATCGTTCTTTATGGAAAGCGAGGTCTCCATCTCATTAAAGGCCTTTATATATTCCATGGCGATGTCTTTGTGGTAAAGGAGATTATTTACGCCCTCGGAAGCATCCTCAAACAGCACCAAAACATCTACCTTTCCCCTTACTATCTCCTTCTTCAGCCTGGTCCTTAGTCCTATCTCGTAAGAAGAAAGGCGCCTTGGGAGTTTCATGGAGATATCGAGGTACCTGTGGTTTACTCCTTTTATCTCCACGGTCACCTTTCTTTGTTCATCTTCGGCCCTGGCTTTGCCAAAGCCTGTCATGCTATATATCATAACGCCCTCTTTGCCAAAATACAACCATGCCCTTAAGCAGACAGTACTATATTATAAAAAAAAAAACGGAATTAGTCAACCTTAGACTTAATTTCCGTTCAAAAAAATCATAAAATCACGAAAACATCACTGCCTGGGCGTCAAAGCCCCCAACCGGCAATGACACCCAGGCAATACGTATACACATATTCTTTTCGGTTTAGTTATATTTTTTGACTATAGCTATCAGCCCCGAAACCGTTCCGCTTCCAATGTCCCAAGTCTTGAAAACAGTCCCATTTTTGTAAAGATCCCACAACACCAGCGTACTCTGTGTGCCTGAAACGGTGCTGCAGGATGCGCAAAGCGTATAAACTCCATTTACGAATGTAAATGAAAACTTGGACTTGTACCTGTCCTTTGCTTCCTCGTATACCGTTTCATACGTGGGAGATTTTGAAACAGAGTATCCATTGTCCAAAGCTGCGTTCTTCATTTTCTTGTAGGCTGCCTTGGCAGCGGTCAGAGCTTCTTTTTCTTCCGCGGCCTTCACCGTGACCTTGCAGGTGAGCTTGCTGTTTCCAAAGGACGCAGTGATGGTGCATGTCCCCACCTTTTTGGCGGTAACCTTCCCACTGGAATTAACACTGGCCACGGATTCCTTGGAAGATGACCAGGATACAGACTTTGTAGTCCCTGTTACCTTGAGCTTGAAGGTATCTCCCACGTATGTGGTCTTAGATGTCTTATTTATCTCAGCTGAATCACCCTTAACACCGGTGGCCTTGGTGGAAGATGAGACACCATCATTGGACTTATCCTCAAGAGTCAATGAGTCACCGACCGGTAAATCAGATATGTCAGATTCATCTGTGACGTCAGCATCCACCGCTTCATCGGGAGCCTGCGCCAAAGTCCCCGCATCATCCAAAGAAGCATCTTTTTCAAAATTCGTGGAATAGACGCACCCTTCCACTTCATCCGCAAAAACAGTCTCCGGCCAGCACAATGCAAATAGTCCCGCAAAGACCAGCACCGCTCCTGCCGTATAAAGGCCTCCCAATACCCTTTTTTTCATGTCTGTCTTCCTCCGTCCTATTCAAGTCCGAAATCTTCACTTTTTCATGCACATTTTCGATTTCAAGTCCGCTCCAACTATACCCCATATGATAACACATTATCTCTAAATTGTAAACCTTTTTTATATAAATCAAGAACAAAAAATGAATTTTTTTCTTTCTTTGACAAATTTATCGGTCAAAACCGCCCTTTACTTTAGCTTTTATTGTTAAGGAACTATAGAACAATAAATTGCACATTTTGACTTGTCTTTTCGTTCTTATGCACATCTTATTAGTCTACAGTTCCTAACCAAATATGAACGTTCCGTGTTTCGATTACTATCCATTTGACTTTTACCAAAAATAAGGGTATAGTAAGGAGCTGTAATTGTTTTTAGGACATTTTTTGCGAAAAAAGGAAACGAATATGAAGACTGTCTCCATTCTGGGATTGGGGCTGATAGGCGGCTCTTTGGCAAAAACCATAAAAAGAAAGATGCCAAAAGTAACCATCTATGCAGCCGACACCAATGCGTCATATTTAAATAAAGCGATATCGGAAGGGATAATTGACAAGGGTTTTTCCAGCTTGGATAAGGATTTTTTATCCTGCGACCTTATTTTTTTATGTGGTCCCGTGGATGTAAATATAGCTGCCCTCCGGAAGATAAAAGACGCTCTTCCGGAGAATCCTCCCATAATCACTGATGTATCAAGCATGAAGACCAAAATACATAAGGCAGCGGAAGACTCAAACCTTGGAAGATTTTTCATAGGCGGACATCCCATGGCAGGACTTGAATCCTCCGGATATGACAATGCCAATTCCTATCTGTTTGAAAACGTCTATTACATCATCACCCCGTCGCCTGAAGCAGATGATGAAAAGGTAAGCGTTTTTGAAAAATTTTTAGAGGATTTGGACATTATTCCGATACGCCTTGACGTTAAGGCTCACGATTTTTCCACTGCCTGCGTAAGCCATGTGCCGCACATTATTTCCGCAGCCCTCGTTAATCTCGTAAAGGACAATGACAAAGACGATATCCTAAAGACCATAGCCGCGGGAGGATTCAAGGACATAACAAGGATATCATCTTCTTCCCCCGATATGTGGACCTTGATATCAAAGGGCAATAAAGACGAGATTGTTCCCGTCCTGGAAGACTATATCGAAGCCTTAAAATCCATAATAGCCTCCATTCAAAGAGAATCCACTCAGGAGATACATGATTTTTTCTCTTCTGCTAAGGCTTACAGGGATGACATATCCAACAATACGGGGGGCGTCCTTCCCACCATATACCAGCTCTCCTGCGAGGTAATAGACGAGGAAGGCGAAATAGCCACCATAGCGACCCGGCTGGCCACACACCATATCAGCATAAAGAACATCAGCATTGTGCACAACAGGGAGTTCGAGCAGGGAGCCCTAAACATAGAGTTCTATGACCGGGTATCGCTTAACAAGGCCGCAGAGCTTCTCGAAAAATACAGGTATACAATATATCTTAGGAGTTGACAGATGAAAATAAATCCCAAAAAATCCTTAAAAGGAGAGATCACTCCCCCATCAGATAAATCAATATCCCACAGAGGGGTCATGCTGGGAGCCGTATCTGAAGGAAGGACAGTAATTAAAAATATCCTTTTAAGTGATGATGTAAGATCTACCATCTCATGTTTTAAGCAGATGGGAGTAGATATCCTGATAGATGAGGAAAAATCCATGGTTACGGTGTATGGAGCAGGGCTTTACGGACTAAAAGCCCCAAAAGATCCTCTTTATGCGGGAAACAGCGGGACTACCACCAGGCTTCTTAGTGGAATATTAACGGGCCAAAGCTTCCCAAGCGAGATTTTTGGAGACAGTTCCTTAAATACCAGGCCCATGAAAAGGATCATAGATCCCTTAACCATGATGGGAGCTGACATAGTATCTAAAAATAACAACGGCACCTGCCCCCTTGTCATATCCCCATCTTCCCTGCACGGGATAGATTTTCTCTCCCCCCTTGCGTCAGCCCAGGTGAAATCCTGTATTCTTCTTTCGGGGCTGTATGCAGACTCTCCCACATCCGTGACAGAGCCTTCCATATCGAGGGATCATACCGAAAGGATGCTTCCTGCCTTTGGCGCAGACATTAAAATAAACGGAAATAAAGTTACGGTTTTCCCCCAAAGATCCCTTCATGGCATCGAAATGACCGTCCCGTCTGATATTTCCTCTGCCGCTTATTTCATTGCGGCAGCCCTTATAACGAAGGACTCGGAGATTTTGATACGAAATGTGGGGATAAATCCCACCCGGGCAGGAATCATTGATGTGGCAAGGAGAATGGGGGGAAATATTACCCTTCTAAATGAGCGGGAAATATCCGGTGAACCCATAGCTGATATCCTCGCAAAGTCGTCAGAATTAAATGGGACACTTGTTGGGGGAGATGAAATCCCCACGCTTATAGACGAAATCCCCGTTATAGCTATCTTAGCCGCCCATGCAGACGGACAGACGGTCATAAAGAATGCATCAGACCTTAAGGCCAAAGAGACCGACAGGATATTTACTGTTTCCGAAAACCTTAAAAAAATGGGCGCCCTTGTTACGCCCACAGATGACGGTATGATAATAGATGGAACAAAGTCTTTGTCCGGGGCTGTCATTGACAGCTACAATGACCACAGGATAGCCATGGCTTTTTCCATAGCCGCCCTCAACGCAAAAGGAACCACGGAAATACTCCGCAGTTCCTGTGCATCTGTATCATATCCCGGGTTTTATGAGGACCTTGAATCTTTGCAGAAATAACAAAAACGCTCCCATTCCATAATGTCCATCATGAAAATTCATTAAATATCTGGTAGATTTCTATCTTCAAAGAATCCGTCTCCGGCATACCTACGAAGGATGACCCATAGGAATATGCACCATCTTCCTGCTTGGAACGCCTCACTATCTCTACGACAGCGTTAATTACTTCCTTCGTCCATATCTGGAGCTTTACATCATAAAAGCTCCCCACCTCCAGCACTTCGTTCGAAGTAAAACCCACGCCTGACTTGGAAATATCTACGACATTAACCGTGGCGTACTTCAGGGTGGTAACCCCACCCTCATCGAGCCTTTCTAACTCTACGGATACTTCGAGATCCAGCCTCTTGTGCCTTCTTCTTTCCTGCGCCATAAGGATACCTCCTGATTGATGCGCCATAAACAGGGAGAGAAAAGACCCTCCCTGTTCAATTTCGCTTAATAATCTTGCTTAACGTCCTTCATGGAGAAACTGTACCTTCCCATCTTGTCTTTTCCGAGACATATAACCTTTACCTTATCACCGAGCGTAAGGACATCCTCCACATGGTTTATCCTGTTCCTGGCAATCTTTGAAATATGGATCATGCCCTCTTTTCCCGGAGCAAATTCAACAAAGGCCCCGAATTCTTTTATGGAGACCACGGTACCGTCCATGATCTGCCCCTTCTCGAAATCTGAGACAATGATGTTGATGAGCCGTAACGCCTCATCGATACCGGCACTGTCCGTACCTGAAACAGATACAAATCCATCATCCGTAATATCTATCTTTACACCGCACTGCTCCACGAGGGTATTGATGGTCTTTCCCCTCTGTCCTACCACATCTCCTATCTTGGAAGGATCTATGGTGATGTTCTTTATCTTCGGAGCATATTCATTTACGCTGTCCCTGGGCCTGTCTATACAGGGAAGCATTATCTCATTGAGGATGTAGTCCCTGGCTTCATGGGTCCTCTTTATGGCTTCTTCTACTATGGGGCGGGTAAGACCATGAATCTTTATATCCATCTGGATGGCCGTAATGCCATCCTTGGTTCCTGCCACCTTAAAGTCCATGTCGCCAAAGAAATCTTCAAGACCCTGTATGTCCGTAAGGACAAGGTAATCATCATCCGTATCCCCGGTCACAAGTCCGCACGAAATACCTGCCACGGGCTTTTTGATAGGAACGCCTGCAGCCATCAAAGACAATGTAGATGCGCAGACCGATGCCTGGGACGTAGAGCCGTTGGACTCAAAGGTCTCGGAAACCAGCCTCAAGGCATAAGGGAACTCATCCTCCGAAGGGATAACGGGAAGAAGGGCCCTTTCGGCCAAGGCGCCATGCCCCAATTCCCTCCTTCCGGGACTCCTGGATGGCTTTGTCTCACCAACGGAATATGAAGGGAAATTATATTGATGCATATATCGTCTTACCGTCACATTGGGGTCTAAGCCGTCCACCCTCTGACCCTCGGAAATAGGGGCAAGGGTGGTGACGGTACATATCTGGGTCTGCCCCCTCGTAAACATTGCGGAACCATGTACCCTGGGAATGATGTCCACCTCAGCTGCCAGTGGGCGTATCTCATCCACGGCCCTCCCGTCAGGCCTCTTGTGATCCTTCAAGATCATTTTTCTGACGGTCTTTTTCTGGTACTGGTACACGGCCTCGCTAATGAGGGGCAGATACTCCTCATTGTCGGCAAAGGCCTCTTCCAAGCGATCGGTGATGGAACGTATGTTCTCATCCCTTACCTGCTTCTCATCTGTAAATACTGCCCTTTCCATTTCCTCGGGAGGAACTATTTTCTTTATCTCTTCGAAAAGGGCTTCGGGTATGGACGCACTGTCGTAGCCATGCTTTGGCTTACCCACTTCTTCCACTATCTGGTTGATGAAGTCGATAATCCTTAAATTCACATCGTGAGCCTTGTAGATGGCATCGATCATCACATCATCCGTGATCTCGTTTGCGCCAGCCTCTATCATTATGACCTTTTCACCCGTGGATGCCACGGTAAGCCTCAGGTCCCCTTCATCCCATTCTTTCTGAGAGGGATTGAAGATAAATTTCCCATCAACCATTCCGACCTGGGTCATGGCACACGGACCATCAAAAGGTATGTCTGAAATGGACGTGGCGATGGATGCGCCGAGCATTGCCACTATCTCAGGGCGGCATAGGGGATCTACGCTCATAACGAGGCAGTTTAGCGTAACGTCATTTCTGTAGTCCTTGGGAAAAAGAGGCCTCATCGGACGGTCTATCACCCTCGATGTAAGGACCGCATTCAAAGACGGTCTTCCCTCCCTCTTGTTAAAGCCTCCGGGAATCTTCCCTACGGCATACATCTTCTCTTCGAAATCGACCGAAAGAGGGAAAAAATCTATTCCCTCCCTGGGCTTATCTGATGCTGTGGCGGTACACAAAACAGTAGTATCCCCATAGTGCATGAAAGCCGCACCGTTGGCCTGGGCCGCCACCCTTCCTATATCGACGGTCAATGTCTTTCCGGCGATTTCCATAGAATAAGTCTTGTACATTACCTTCTCCTTTTCTCCTTTTCTTCTTTCATGGCAAAAGACAAAGGAATCCGTGCCATGACAAACAACGAAAAGAGCGGCAAAGACCTTACCGCTCTTGATATTTCGCCCTTATTATTTTCTAAGACCGAGACGCTCAATAAGGCTCCTGTAACGCTCGATATCCTTCTTCTTAAGGTATGCTAAAAGCCTCCTTCTTTTACCTACCATCTTGAGGAGGCCCCTCCTTGAATGGTGGTCTTTTTTGTTCACCTTCAGATGCTCAGTCAACGTCCTTATCCTGTCGGTAAGGATGGCTACCTGCACCTCCACGGAACCTGTATCACCTTCAGACTTGCCATACTCTTTGATGAGTTCTTCTTTTCTTTCTTTCGTAGTCATGATATCCTCCTGACATTGGATTCACCGCACATCAAGGGAGGGCCGGAGAATATCCGTACGGGTAAGTCCGCCCGCATGAAAGCCGTTCCCTGAACATGGGTATACAAAAAACAACCATTGGATTATACCACAAACCGCGAAAAAAAGCAAATATTATTTATTCCTTGAAAATAGATTCTTTTAAAGCAGACTTCTCACACAGATGGGTGTCCTGTAAAAGGCACTGGAAATCTTTATGCCGTCTCTGTGGTTTGAAGCATGCACTATCCTGCCGTTCCCGATATAGATGGCCACATGGGAGATCGAGCCGCTGCCGTAAAAGAAAAGGTCGCCCGGCTTGGCTTCGGATGCCGAAATACTCTTCCCATACCCTGATTGTGACCTCGAAGAATGAGGCAGCCCGATCCCGTAATGGGAATAGACCGAAAGAACAAAACCCGAACAATCGCAACCATTGGTGAGACTAACCCCACCCCATACATAGGGATTTCCCACAAACTGCGTGGCGTAATTTACAAGATCCACCCTGACATCAGACACGCCCTCCCCATATTTGACCTCCGTCATGGTAAGGGCCGTGGGGAGCTCTTGCTTTGTATCAACAAACTCCGAGGACACATAGACCGTATCCTCATCCACCTTTATCTCTTTCCACTCGTCTAAGTCATTCGTGACCTCAAACTTTTCGCCATTGCTGAGAAGATAAAAAATCTTTGAATCCGTGGAAGGCTCCTGCCTGGCATAGAGGGTCGTCGTATTTACCGTGGCTATGGTAGTAACCTCCCCGGCGGCCGCCTCATAGGCCTCATCTCCCGTAAGGACATATTCTGACTTTACATAACCATTCACATCCCCGGATGACATTTTTATCCATTCGCCATCAACGGAAATTATCTCCAAAGCAGTCCCGTCCTTCATCTTGCCCACCAGCTCAGAGTCTGTGGAAGCTTCCTTCCTGACATTTAAGCTCCCGGAGGAAAGTGAAATTATCCCTAAGCTGTCGTAATCGTAATCCGCCAAAGTAGCCCCTTCATTTCCCTGCGTGGAAAGGACGGCCTCACTAAGCACGGTCGATATTCCCGCACTGGTTACTACCTCCAAATCTCCCGTATCCGCAAAAGCTACGTTTTCGGAAAAAATGAAAATTCCGGCTCCCAAAAGAAAGGTCCAACCTGCCAACATAAACTTTTTTTTCAAAAATTTCATGCACATAACTTTTCCTCCTTCGCCGAAAAACAAGAAGTTTTCGGTTACAGTAAAAAGTTATAACACAAAACACTGTGGTCTGTCAAGCAGAAATTTTAGTTAAAAAAATCTGTTATTTCATTTTTGTCCTGTTCAATCGCATTCCTTAAGGCTTCAAGGGATGGAAATTTTTTTTCGGGACGCATAAATTTTTCAAACCTTACCAAAGCTGTTTTTCCGTAAACATCCTCATGGAAATCAAAAATATTGGTTTCTATTCCCAAAAGATTTTTCCCCTCCACGGTGGGTTTATAGCCCACATTGGTCATTCCCCTGTAAGTCACATCGTCAATGACTATTTTTGTGGCATAGACTCCGTTGGGTGGAAGGAGCTTGTCCTTTTCGGGTATCAGGTTTATCGTGGGGAATCCAATGGTTCTTCCCAATTTTCTTCCGTCCTTTATCTCTCCCATTACGAAGTAGGGATAGCCAAGGAGGATATTTGCCTTTTCCAGGTTTCCTTCTTCCAGGAGATTACGTATCCTGGTGGAACTTATGTCTTCCCCTTCGTACTGAAGCTTTTTGACTACTTTGCATTCATATCCGTATTTCAATGCAAGTTTCTCGAGCATTTCATGGTCGCCCACCCTGTTATGCCCGAAACGGCAGTCCGTCCCCGCCACGAAGCATTTCACATTAAACCTTTTGGAGACCATAGATATAAAATCCTCTGCCTCCATCATCCTCATTTCATTGGTGAAGGGCGCTTCGTAAAAAAAATCCACCCCGACGCTTTCGAAGATCCTTTCCTTTTCCGCTATCGTGGTAAGAACCTTCTTTCCGGTGTGGTATATGGCCTCCTGCGGCGGGATGTCAAAGGTAAAGATGACAGATGAAAGACCCTTTTCCTTTGCCTTTGAAACCTCATCCATTATCTTCTTGTGCCCCATATGAAGCCCGTCAAATTTCCCAATGGTAAGGACGCTTGGAAGCTCTGTATGAAATTCAGGATCGTTTTTTATATATTCTATCATAGCATCATTCTGAGGGGGACATACCTGTCATTCTTTCTGACAAAAATACCAATAAACCTTTCGTTTCTGTCATATAAACATAGCTTCCCGTCATAACCTGTAAGGTCAGATTTCTCCAAATCCCCTTTTGACAAAGGATTCCCGTTTACGGCCTTTTTAAGTGCCAAGTCCCTTACCGTAAGCCTTGGGAGATCTTTGAACACGTGATCAATGGGAAGAAGGATTTTTGCAAGATTTCCTTCATTCTTAAATTCTTCTACCTGCTCTAGCTTCAAGGAGTCTGCAATAAAAAATTCACCAACCCTAGTCCTTTGCAAGTATTCCATGCATCCGCCGCAGGAGAGCTTTTTTCCTATATCTTCGCACAATGTCCTTATATATGTCCCCTTTGAACAGGTCACTTCCATGCGGACTATTGGATGTGATGGATTAAGATCAATATCCTTTATGGTTATATCCGAAATGGTAACCTTCCTGCTTTTTCTCTCTACGCTTTTTCCTTCCCTGGCCAGCTCGTAAAGATGCCTGCCTTCAAAGCGCACGGCTGAATACATTGGAGGTATCTGCTCTATTTCCCCTATAAAGGATTTAACGGCTTCGTGTACATCCTTTTCACTGATTTTTGGAAGAGTTTCTTCCTTAATTAATGTACCCGTGATATCGGACGTATCCGTAGTCTTCCCTAACAAAAGAACAGTCTCATAGGATTTGTTCCTGCCGGTGATAAGTTCGGAGACCTTGGTAGCCTTACCTACGCAGACCACGAGGACTCCCGTCGCCATAGGATCAAGGGTTCCCGTGTGGCCTATCTTTTTTGTCCCTAATATCCCCCTTAGCTTTGCCACCACGTCATGAGAGGTGAAACCTTCTTCCTTGAAAATATTTATTATTCCATCAGCCATTGTAATCACTTATCACCATATGTATCTGGTTTAGCAGTTTGGGTAATTCGGTATCGATGTCCCTGCCCAATGAACATCCCGCGGCCCGGACATGTCCTCCGCCTTCAAACTTTACGGCTACAGCCGAAACATCGGGACCATTGCTCCTCATGCTGACACGATACCCACCTTCTATTTCATGGAGGAAGGCGGCGACCAGAACTCCCCTTGTAACCCTTAGCTGGTTTACTATTCCTTCAAGATCCCTTCCATCTACCTCGAACTCATTCATTTGTTCGCGTGATAATACCGATACTATGAGCCTTCCATCGAAATACAGCCTGCTGTCCAAAAGAACCTTGCCCATGACCCTGTTTTGTTCGTATGTTTTTGCAAAAAATGTGCTGTCTACCAATTTGGTAAAATCAAAACCATAACCCATGAGCTTTCCGGCTATATTCATGGTCTGACGTGATGTGCAGGCATACTGGAAAATCCCGGTGTCATGGACTATACCATTGTAAAGACAGATGGCACAGTTTTTTGAAATCTTGTTCTCCATCAGCAATGTGAAAAGAACCTCACAGGCAGAACTCCACGAAGGTTCTATTATATTTTCATCCGCGAATCCCTTGTTGGAAACATGGTGGTCTATGCACAGAGTATGCCTTGCATCATCAAAGCAGGCCCTGGATTTTCCAAGCCGGTCTATATCGGCACAGTCCAAGGCTATAAAGAGGTCGAACGGCTCCTCGTAGTACCTGTCATGCAGGATATTCTTGGCACCGGGCAGAAACTCAAAGACATCCTGCATCGGATCTAGGTACACGACAACCGTAACCTTGGGATAATTGTCCTTTATGTAATTATAGCAGGCCAAAGTAGATCCTACACAGTCACCATCAGGGCGAAGATGTCCCGAAATAGCGACAGAGCTTACTCCATCCAAATAATAGTCTAGTTTCCTATCCATCAAAAAGCCCTTTTACAGTCCCTTTCCATTCCAAATCATTTGGAATTAACCTCGTCAATAAGCTTCGACATATGCGCCGCATATTCCATGGACTCATCCTTTATGAATATCAGTCGGGGAGTGTTCCTTAGGTTTACGGTCTTTGCAAGCCTGGTCCTTATGAAACCTTCGGCCGAATTCAATCCCTCTATGGTATCATCCTTTTCCTTTTCAGATCCCATGACCGAAATATGTACTTTTGCCGTTTTTAAATCTGGCGCAACCTCCACCCTTAGTACCGAGGTCATCATATGGATCCTGGGATCTTTTATTTCATTGCGGATGATATGTGAAAGCTCCCTTAGAACCTCCTCATTTATCCTCGTGTTTTTGATGCTGTTTTTCCTCATGTAGTGCCCCTTTACCTGGGAACCTCCTCCATTATGTACGCCTCAATGATGTCACTTTCCTGAATCTGGTCAAATCCTTCAATGACCATACCGCAGTCATAGCCGGCTTTTACTTCCTTTACGTCATCCTTGAAACGCTTTAACGAAGAAAGATTGCCCTCGTATATCAGCTCTTCGTCCCTCATGAGCCTTATCTTGCAGTCCTTTTGGACATAGCCGTCCTCAACCATGCAGCCTGCGATGTTTCCTACCCCGGAAGCCTTGTAAATCTGGATGATCTTCGCATGGCCTATTATCTTCTCCTCATAGATGGGATCGAGCATGCCCTTCATGGCTGCCTCCACGTCCTCTATGGCATTGTAAATGACATTGTAGAGCTTTATGTCCACGCCTTCCTCATCGGCAGTATTCCTTGCGGCAACGTCAGGGCGGACATTGAAACCTATTATGACGGCA
The DNA here is from genome assembly GCA_905236805.1 of uncultured Eubacterium sp. GTDB lineage: Bacteria > Bacillota > Clostridia > Lachnospirales > Lachnospiraceae > RUG14243. The sequence continues at coordinate 53,743 of CAJOPH010000005.1, forward strand.
TTGGAAGCTGACGCCAAGACCACATCGGATTCCGTGATGGCTCCCACACCGCTGTGGATGACTTTTACCACCACCTCGTCATTAGAGAGCTTCTCCAACGACTGCTTCATGGCCTCCACGGATCCCTGGACATCTGCCTTCACTATGAGTTCTAACTCCTTGACATTCCCTGCCTGTATCTGGGCAAAAAGGTCATCCAGAGACATCCTAGATCTGGTCTCCTCCAGCAGTGACTTCTTTCCTTCGCTGATAAAGGTTTCGGCAAAATTCCTAGCTTCCTTGTCTGACGTTGGTGAAATAAATATCTCTCCCGCATTAGGTACTGCGCTTAGACCCTGTATTTCCACCGGAATGGAAGGACCTGCCTCCTTCACCCGGTGGCCATTTTCATCGGTCATGGCACGAACCTTACCGTAGGCCTCTCCTGCCGCAATGGGCTGGCCGACCTTAAGGGTACCTTTTTGTACGAGGACCGTGGCGCAAACACCCTTGCCCTTGTCAAGCTTTGACTCGATGACAAGACCCCTTGCCCTTCTTTTGGGATTAGCCCTAAGCTCTAATACCTCTGCCGTAAGAAGGATCATCTCCAAAAGGGAATCTATACCTTCATGTGTATGTGCGGACACAGGGCAAAATACGGTGCTTCCGCCCCAGTCCTCGGGAATGAGCTCATATTCGGAGAGCTCTTGTTTTACCCTTTCCACGTTTGCACTGGGCTTGTCTATTTTGTTTACGGCCACTATTATCTCTATGCCGGCGGCCTTTGCATGGTTTATGGCCTCTACGGTCTGGGGCATCACCCCATCGTCTGCCGCAACGACCAGGACCGCAATATCGGTGGAGCTTGCCCCCCTCATACGCATTGCGGTAAACGCTTCGTGACCGGGGGTATCAAG
>CAJOPH010000006.1 GCA_905236805.1 uncultured Eubacterium sp.
CACGTTGTCGGCTATGGTGGCGGGGTTCCTGGGATCATCCTCAGGGATTCCTGCCTCTACCTTACCCACGAGGTCTGCCCCTACATCGGCCGCCTTCGTGTAGATACCCCCACCCACGCGGGCAAACAGGGCAATGGAGGATGCCCCGAGGCTAAAGCCCGTAAGCACATCGACCTTTCCCGTAATGATATAGATGATGCTGGCACCAAAAAGCCCCAGACCTACCACGCACATGCCCATGACGGCTCCGCCCGAAAATGCCACGGAAAGTGCCTTGTTCATGCCGCTTTCCCTGGCTGCGTTTGCCGTACGTACGTTCGCCTTGGTAGCCACCGTCATACCGATATACCCCGCCAGTGTGGAAAACAAGGCTCCCACCACGAAGCATACGGCCGTGATCCAGTTTCCTACCCCAAAGCCTATGGCCACGAAGATCACTGCAACGAAGATGACAAGGATCTTGTACTCTGACATCAGGAAGGCCCTAGCGCCCTCGGCGATGGCGGAGGCTATCTCCTTCATCCTGTCATTTCCCTCTGATGCCGCGTTCACCCTGCCTATCAGGACAAAGGCAAACAGCAGCGCGCAGACGCCCAGCACGGGTCCTGCATACATCAAGTAGTCCATTTTCTTCCCTCCTAGAAAAACAATATGATACGCCCTTCCGCAGACCCATATGACCCTGCAGGGCAGCACCCTATATAATAACATATTTATGGGATGATTGTCAAATAAAAAAAGATTAGCGATAATGTGAAATACCGTGCACCATCGAGAGGCACACGGTATCCAAACTACTGTCTATTCAGCGACATTATCCAACTGTCAGCTGTTCCAAAGTTTTTCCTTTTTTCAACTGGTTCTTAAAAAAGCAAGTGCATTTTCTGTATTCGCCGAAGAGCTTTTGCGCTTTCTTTTCATTTCCATACACCTTCCAGAAGCCTGTACACTTGACGCCTTTCGCCGGATCATTCATAAATCCCCTCACATCCTCGGGAGGATATCCCAAAAACAATCCTATCTCATGCGGAAAATCCTCATCCTCATAAAGACGGTGAATGAGCTTTATGATGCATTTATTTGAATTGCCGCACTTGTAGCCTTTTCCCTCAAGAATCCTCACCGCCTCCGGATCTGACAGATCTTTTTCCAGATACAAAGGTCTGTACAGATAGATAAGCGCATAGTCCTTTGTCTTTTTCGCCAAAATGGCGCAAATCCCCTTTTTTCGCAATGTTATGTTGATCCGGCTAAGATCCTTGTTGATATTACCCTCATGCTTCAGGCTGATGGAAAACAAGTTTCCCGTCTTTATCCCGGCCAGTGTGGGTGAACAATGTTCCACTATGTACTGATCTGACATTACCTTATCATGCTCCTTATGCCAATGCCGCTCCTAACGCCCTGCACTTATCCAAATCATCATCTGTCGGCTGCTCGTTTGCCATGACAGACTCTGTCTCCAGCATCGCGCCGGCATCGTTTACCCTATCCTCCCAGTCTCTCATCCACTGACCGTCTCCCCAGCCATATGATCCAAAGAGGGCTGTCTTTTTTCCCGAAAGTGATTTCTCGACATCCGTAAACATGGGCTCAAACTCTGTCTCCTCCAGCACCTCTGCACCCATTGCCGGGCATCCGAACGCAATGGCATCATATTCTTTTACATTTGCTGCGGTAAACTCACAACCAAACACGGTGACATTAGCTCCCGCATTCTTTGCTCCCTCTTCTACCGCCTTTGCCATGGCCTCGGTATTGCCGGTACCACTCCAAAAAACTACCGCTACCTTGCTCATATTATCCTCCTTTTAGTGAGTTAGCTGCCTCTAACCCTTTTTCAAATAAAAACCGCCATTGCCGGCGGTATCCAGTTAGTTGCAACTAACATTATAATACAGAATATATGTATTGTCAAGTAAAATTCCCGGGGAAATTAAAAGAAAAAAATCAAATGGTTTATTCATCTTCTCCTTTTAAGCTTCCGTTTTTTTTGCAGAGACAAGATATTGAAACGCATCAAAAAGCCTGCGATCCGCAACACCCTTGATTTGTAAAAGCTGCTCAAAAAATTCCTCGAAATCTGATGTCATTTGACCATGTACACCCTTTGTATTGAGATCATCTACCTCATATCCGCACTCATCAAACAGCTTTTTTATCTCATACAGTGTAAAAAATCGCAGATGGGTTCGATCAAGGATTCCAC
>CAJOPH010000007.1 GCA_905236805.1 uncultured Eubacterium sp.
CGGCACCTCCTGTATGCGCCGAAGATAAAAAGACAAGCAGACTCCATTTCGCTGGCAAGGGCACCGCATTTTTTCCAGGCCTCCCATTTTCTTTCCAATTCATAGCCTACGGGGTACTCTGACGGATTCATCTCACCGTAAAAGGAATCCTTGCATTCGACCACCCCCGTGTGATGGCAGGCACCGATTTTTTCGGCGCTTTTTTTTAAGGCATGCACCACGTCAAAATCCGCAACGGCCGGGTATTCTATGGGCACAAATTCCCTGGTGGTTCCTTCCATGCGTATGGCTCCCGTGGGAATGATCAGGTCTCCTCCCTTTATGTCAAGGGATATTCCCCCACAGGTACCCACGCGGATAAAGGTATCCGCACCGCATTTGTATAATTCCTCGAATGCTATGGCGGCAGAAGGACCACCGATACCGGTGGAGGTTACGGAAACCTTTTCGCCCTCCAGGTAGCCGGTATAGGTGGTATATTCCCTGTTTTGGGCTATTATTTTGGCAGAGTCCAAAAATGAGGCTATCTGTCCGGTCCTTCCGGGGTCACCGGGGGTTATTACATACCTTCCGATGTTTTCCTTGTCTGTGTGAAGGTGGTACTGGTACCCTTTTCCTTCGGTATAGTCTGTCATTTATCATCATCCTTCTATCGAGATGTATTTTACTTCTTCGGTCTTTGGAAGCTCCTTATTTTTCGGTACTTCCACGGAAAGGATTCCGTCCTTGAACTTTGCCTTTATGTCGTTTTCGGTCACATCATCCCCCACATAGAAGCTCCTTTGCATGGAGCCGTATGACCTCTCACGCCTTAGGTATTTTCCATCCGAATCCTTTTCATCCTTGCTTTCGGACTTTTCGGCCGCTATGGTAAGGTAGCCTTCCTTCAGGGAAACCTTCACATCGTCCTTTCCATATCCGGGGAGCTCGAGGTCCATCTTGTACCTGTCGTCAAATTCCTGAATGTCCGTCTTCATGGTCGAGACGACGTTGGGCATGAAGTGGTGGGGCCTCTCAGGCATCGAGAAAAAGTCATCAAAGAAATCATCCTGGAACGTTTTGTTAAAAATGCTTGGTAACAACATAATAAACACCTCCTGAATATAAGATGAAGTAAAAACAATTTCTACATCCAGGTATCCGCGGTTTTTGTCCGTTTGTTTTACCTGTTATATATGTTATATCACAATTGTTAGCACTTGTCAAGAGAGAGTGCTAATTTTTTGTGTAGGATTTGTGTCCTATAGTATGCGGGGCGCCGGGGCTGCCTAATGGTATATCAGATATTCCATTTTAGGGGTTGAATTTTTGCTGATTTATACTTATAATAAAGGGGAATAATTTTTATCAGGAGGTTTTATCATGGCTGAAATGGATAATTTTGTATTTGGTGAAGTAGTAAATGCGGCAAAGGCCGTAGGGATTACTTCAGAGGAAGTGGAAAAATACAGGGAAGAGCACAACTGCACGACGCAGGAAGCCTTAACGGCCCTGATAGCGGAGAAATGATCTTACATGGAATGGAGCAGGCTATTATGTGAAGAGAGGATAAGGGCCTACAAGAAGCCTTCGGGGAAGGATTTGCGCTCAGAGTTTGAGATGGATTACCACAGGATCATAGGAAGCGCGTCCTTCAGGCGCCTCCAGGACAAGACCCAGGTATTTCCGCTGGACGAGTCTGATTTCATAAGGACCAGGCTCACCCACTCCCTGGAGGTTTCATCCTTTGCCAGGTCTTTAGGGCAAAATGTCTCCGAAAAAATACTAAATGAGATAAGGGATAAGTCATTTCTTCCCATATACAGGAGCTACATCTGTGAGATCCTGCAGTGCGTGGGACTCATACACGACATAGGCAATCCCCCCTTCGGGCATTTCGGGGAGACTGCCATAAGGGAATGGTTCATAAAGAACCTTAATGATCTTAAGCTTGGGGACAGGATGGTTTCCGACATGCTAAATTCCCGGATGAAGAATGATTTTTACCATTTCGAGGGGAATACGCAGGCCTTCCGTCTGGTGACAAAGCTCCACTTTCTGGTGGACCATCACGGGATGAACCTGACCATGGCTACTCTTTCCGCCATGATGAAGTATCCCGTTTCATCCGTTGAAATTGACCCTTCATCGGGGGATGTGTCAAGGAAGAAGATGGGGTATTTTTACGCGGACAGGGAGGATTTTCTGAAGGTTCAGGAAAAGACAGGCACTGATGGCAGGAGGAATCCTTTGACCTTCCTTTTGGAGGCGGCAGATGACATAGCCTATATCACCGCGGACATAGAGGATGCCTATAAGAAAGCCTATATTTCATACACGGACCTTTTAGGGGAGCTGGAAAAGATTTCCCTAAGGACAAAGATACCGGACTATATCCTGTCTAAGCTCAAGGACCGCAAGGAAAAGGCCATTGCGAAGGGGTACGATGATCCGGAAGGATATGCGGTACAAAACTGGGTGGTCTTCGTTCAGGCGGCGGCGATAAATGCCGTAACTGATGCCTTTGCGGAAAATTACCAAAAGATAATGGATGGAAGCTACAGGAACGAACTGATAAAGGATTCTGAATGCTCTGGGATAATAGCCGCCCTGGGGGATATAGAAAGGCGATACGTATTTGATTCAAAGCCCATCTACAAGAGGGAGATAGCAGAGGAGGTAATAATAAATTTCCTTCTGGATAAGTTCGTGGATGCCGCCATCGTCTACGATACCCCCACGAGTCTCAATGCCACGCAGCACAGGCTCATGGGAATCATTTCGCAGAACTATAAGTCCGTCTACCATAAATATTCCGAAGGGAAAAGTGACAGTGAAAAGCTCTACCTAAGGCTCCTTTTGGTCACGGATTTTGTGTGCGGCATGACGGACAGCTATGCGAGGAGGCTCTATCAGGAGCTGATGGGATTTTTCTAGGTCCTTTGCCGGTGGGCGCATCATGCGTGTACCCTTTTCATGCCTATTGCGGTGAGCGCAAATATCGCTATGCCTGCCCCCATGATGATGAGCTGGACTCCCGTTTCAAGGGGAAGGTATGGGTTTAGGGTGCCAAAGAAGTTTAATGTGGCATGCATGAGCATGGTCAGGCGTATGTTCGTGAATTTTTCCCTGACGGTGCAGGCGATCAGCCCAAAAACAAAGGTGTATACCATCCACACGGGATGCCCGTGGGAGATTCCGAAAAGCAGTGAGGATAAGAGTGCCGAAAAAACAAAGGAAAACCTCTCCCTGAGAAGCCCGAACACCACCCCTCTGAACACCAGTTCCTCCGCTATGGGAACCAGCAATACGTCCACCATCAGGGTAAATATTATCCACAGGGGCTCCATTGAGGAAAACTGCAATGACGAGGATGCCTCATCGTAGCTCGTCGTCCAGGATGAGGGGATCAGAAGGAAGTAGTAGTAGACCACCTGCACATACCCAAAGGCCATCACAAACGCCAGAAGGTACTTTGAGGGTGAGCTCTTCCTGCTTCCCACGTAGTGTGACAGCGGAATCTGCTTTCCGCGGAATATCAAAACCATCATCAGTATGGACAAAAGATCCCCAAAAAGTATGGAAAACTCCGTCACGGCGTTAAGATTCGTATCCCCTCCGTTTATAAGGCCTGCCACAAGCCCTGCGGCAAAGCTTACCGCAAACTGTGGGACTATGGCAAGCGCCAGGTAGTATCCTATCGCCGACCAGAAGGCTCCTGCTTTGGTGTTAGTCATGACCTGTCCCCTTTATCCAAAGACTCTATTTTTTCCACGGCGCCTGAGAGCTCTTCAAGACTTATGGAAGATGCGTCTCCCGCGTCTATTTTTTGCGCAAAATCCGGATTCATGGGAATCTTTCCCAATACGGGAAGCCCGAGCCCTGAAGCTGTCTCATCTACCTTGCTGATACCGAAGACGGGGATCTTCTTCCCACAGTCGGGGCAGGAGAGGTAGCTGTAATTTTCGACCAGTCCCAGTACGGGAATGTTCATCATCTGAGCCATGTTGAGGCATTTTTTTACTATGAGTCCCACCAGGTCCTGGGGAGATGTGACAACCACCAGACAGTCCAGCGGTATCGACTGGAATACGGTAAGGGGCACATCACCCGTTCCGGGGGGAAGGTCCACCAGAAGGTAATCAAGGTCTCCCCAGGCCACTTCCGTCCAAAACTGCTTTACCGTTCCCGCTATGATAGGTCCCCTCCATATGACGGGGGCTTCCTCGTCCTCCATGAGGAGGTTTATGGACATGATCTTTATGCCGTTTCGGGATTCTATGGGGACCACCCCCATTTCATTTCCCACGGCGGGTCCTTTTATGCCAAACATCTTGGGGATGGATGGCCCCGTGATGTCCGCATCGAGGATTCCCACCGTGTATCCTTTTTTCCTAAGTGAAGAAGCGAGTGTCCCAGTGACGAAGGATTTTCCCACGCCGCCCTTTCCGCTGGCCACCCCTATCACGTGCTTTATAGAGGAGTAGCTGTTTAGCTCTGCCGTCATATTTTTGCTATCCTGTGTGCTGCAGTTCCCCGAAGAATGACATCCTTCGCAGGATTTTTCGGAACAGGCTGCTTCGTTGTTTGTATCTGACATGATTATATAATCCTCCTTACATAATGCCCCGATATGGTAGGCTGATTGGGTACCAGTACCATATCATACCTAAAAATCCCGACAAAAGCAAGGGAAATTGTGTGAAATGATTGAAATATTTGAAAAATGTGGTATAATGGTAGTGTTATAAAAAAATGGAATGTATCACGATCAAAAGACATGCCCGAGGATTGTGTTTATGTATGACATAAGACTTAAACAAATAGAATGTTTCCTGGATATATCCCAGACCCTTAGTTTTACGGAGAGCGCTAAAAGGCTACACATCTCGCAGCCTTTGGCCAGCAAATGGATAAGGAGCATAGAAGATGAGCTCTCCATCCAGCTTTTCTACAGGAACAAGGATGGCTTAGTCCTCACCCCCGAGGGGCAGTACCTGAAGGACAGGTGGGCCTCCCCCTATGCGGTGATCTCCTCTGCCATAGTGCAGGCCAAGGAGATATCGGACGGAGAGAATATAAGGGATATCCGCATCGGGTTTGACGATCTCTACGAGCTCGATGAGATGGTGGAGTTTATGATAAATACCTTCAGCCAGAGGAATCCGGAGTTTCATGTGCATTTGTCTCCCTTTGACGGGATGAAGATGGAGGAGTGCCTTATAGACGGGGAGCTGGACATTGCGTTTGCATTCTGGAGGGATTTTTCGGACAAGCTAAACCGCCTGCCTTTGAGGGACACGGATTTTTACATAGCCATATCAAGGACCCACAGGCTTTCCCGAATGCAGAGTATTACGACAAAGGATCTCTCGCACGAAGTGTTTTTTGCCCTTAACGAGGATGAGGATCCAAAGGCGGTAGAGAGGATACAGTCCCTTTGCAAAAAGGCGGGATTTTCTCCGAGGGCCATACGAATGGTGCCCAATGCGTCCTCTCTGGTTCAGTCCATCATGTTCCAAAACGGGGTGGCGATAGCGCCGGGTGAGATAATGAAGGAATACGGGAAACAGATACGGCTCATAGAATCCTCGGATATCACGCAGACAGCTTCCATAGCTCTCTTTACCAGGAAGGATAATCCGGGGAGGGCGGCCGTATTCTTCTCAGAGTTTGCGGCGGCATTTATCAGGGAATATGAGCAATAGCCCCAAAAATGTATGGAACCTTGGAGCCGCGAATAGTAACCGGTACGATAGTAACCAATATAACCAATATCTTTGGGTCTGTGGAAAAATGGTTTGATATGTGGTATAATGGAGAAAATAACAGGATAATAGAAGGAGGATGAGCGATGACACATTCTTTTCAGGATATGTCCCTGGACTTTTTTGAGTGCAATCCTTTTTACACCATAGGCAGGGACTGGTTTGCGCTGACGGCCCAAAAGCCCGACGGCAAGGTAAATACCATGACGGCCGGCTGGGGAGGCTTTGGGATGATGTGGGGGAAGCCCTGTTCTTTCGTCGTGGTGAGGGACTCCCGCTACACCATGGAGTTTCTTGATGAGGCGGACAGGTTTTCCATGACATTCTTTGAGGGAAAGAGCGGTCACATGATGCTAAAATACATAGGGTCCGTTTCGGGAAGGGATGAGGACAAGATAAAAAACGCCAGGCTCAAGGTTGACTACTATGAAGACGTGCCTTATCTGGACGATGGAAAGATCATTTTCATATGCAGGAAGATGTTCAAAGGACCCCTTGACCCTGAGGATTTCACGGATATCGGGATAGATTCGGAATTTTACAAGGACAAGGATTACCATAAGCTCTACATAGCGGAGGTAGAGCGGTTTATGGCACGATAGGACAAAGACATAATAGGAAATGAATATATTCGTTTCGTTTTGCACCGGTTGAGAGACACTTAAGTTCCTAAGGAGAGAGTATGGAAAAGAATTATGATCCGAAAAAGATCGAAGAGAGACTGTACAAAAAGTGGATGGATGCGGGATACTTTCACGCAGATGAAAAATCATCCAAAAAGCCCTTCGTCATAATGATGCCTCCCCCCAACATCACGGGGCAGCTCCACATGGGCCATGCCCTGGACAATACGATGCAGGACATATTGATCCGTTACAAGAGGATGCAGGGGTATGAGGCCTTATGGCAGCCGGGGACAGATCACGCCTCCATAGCCACTGAGGTCCGCGTCATCGAGGAGCTAAGAAAGGAAGGAAAGGAAAAGGAAGACATAGGAAGAGATGCTTTTCTTGACAGGGTCTGGGAGTGGCGGAAAGAGTACGGCGGAAGAATTATATCACAATTAAAGAAAATGGGTTCGTCTGCTGACTGGGAGAGGGAGCGCTTCACGATGGATGAGGGCTGCTCAAAGGCCGTGACGGAGGTATTTACCAAGCTCTACAAAAAAAAGTGGATCTACAAAGGCGACAGGATAATAAACTGGTGCCCCGTATGCCAGACCTCCATTTCGGATGCCGAGGTGGAATACGAGGAGATGGAGGGGAAGTTCTGGCATATTTTTTATCCGGTGAAGGGCTCTGATGAAAAGGTGGAGATAGCCACCACCCGTCCTGAGACCATGCTGGGGGATACCGCGGTGGCGGTGCATCCCGAGGATGAAAGGTATGCCCACCTCATTGGAAAGACGGTGATTTTGCCCATCGTAAATAAAGAGATCCCCGTCGTGGCAGACAGCTATGTCGACAGGGAATTCGGGACAGGTGTCGTAAAGATCACCCCCGCCCATGACCCCAATGACTTTGAGGTGGGCCGCCGCCATGACCTTCCCGTGGTCAATATAATGAACGATGACGCCACCATCAATGCCAATGGATGCGACTATGAGGGGATGGATCGCTATGAGGCCAGGGAAAAAATAGTGGCAAAGCTAAAGGAGCTTGGGCTTTTGGGAAAAATAGAAGATCACACCCATAATGTGGGCACGCACGACAGGTGCCACACGGTGGTAGAGCCCATGGTAAAGAGTCAGTGGTTTGTGAAGATGGACGAAATGATCCGCCCCGCCGTTTCGGCCGTAAAAAACGGTGATATAAAGCTTATCCCGCCCCGCATGGAAAAGACCTATTTCAACTGGACCGACAACATAAGGGACTGGTGTATCTCCAGGCAGCTTTGGTGGGGGCACAGGATTCCCGCCTGGTATTGCGATGACTGCGGTGAGGTGACGGTGGCCGCGAAAACTCCCCATGAGTGCGAACACTGCGGATCCAAAAACATAAGGCAGGACGAGGATACCTTAGATACATGGTTCTCATCTGCCCTGTGGCCTTTTTCCACCCTCGGGTGGCCTGATGACACTGATGCCCTTAAGGCATTTTACCCCGGGGATGTATTGGTTACGGGGTACGACATCATCTTTTTCTGGGTGATAAGGATGATCTTTTCGGGCTACGAACATATGGGGGATAAGCCCTTCCATACGGTGCTCTTCCATGGCCTCGTAAGGGATGAGCAGGGGCGGAAGATGAGTAAGTCCCTGGGCAACGGCATAGATCCGCTCGATGTCATAGATAAATATGGCGCAGATGCCCTCCGCCTTACGCTCATAACGGGAAACTCCCCCGGCAATGATATGAGGTTTTACTGGGAGAGGGTAGAGTCAAACAGGAATTTCGCAAACAAAGTCTGGAATGCCTCAAGGTTCATTAAGATGAATATCCCGGATGGCTTCGAAGGGGGAAAGGATATCCCGGAGAGGTCCCTGTCCACTGAGGACAGATGGATCATTTCACGGGTAAATACCCTGGTTAAGGAAGTGACATCCAATATGGACAGATACGAGCTGGGTATAGCCGTATCAAAGATATATGATTTCATATGGAATGAATTTTGCGACTGGTACATAGAAATAGTTAAGCCGAGATTATACAAGGGCAAAGAATCCTTGGAAGAAAAGGGGGTATCCGAAGATTATAATGCCGCTTTAACCACCCTGACAAATGTCCTTTCGGTGGCTTTGAAGCTCCTTCACCCATACATGCCCTTTATCACCGAGGAGATCTATCTTTCATTAAATCCTTCGGAGGAATCAATAATGATCTCCCAATGGCCGGTATATGACGCGGCAAGGTCGTACGTGGAGGAAGAGAGGGTGATGGACGCCCTCATGGAACTGGTAAAGGGCATAAGGAATGTCAGGACCGAAATGGACATTCCCAATTCCACAAAGGCCTTTGTAAGGATAGTCACAAAGGACGCTGCCTTAGGGGAGGCTTTATCTTCCGACAGGTACCTCCATATGCTCCATTCTTCGGAAGCCGTATTTCAGGAGGGAGAAGACGGGGTAAAAGATGACGATGTTTCCGTCGTTTTGTCTTTTGGCCAGGCCTTTATGCCGCTTTCCGACCTGGTGGATATCGGGAAGGAGAAAGAGAGGCTCGCCAAGGAGATAGAAAGATTAAATAAAGAATTAAAAAGATCCGATTCCATGCTTTCCAACGAAAAATTCCTCGCCAAGGCCCCGAAGGATAAGGTGGACGGGGAAAAGGCCAAGCGGGAAAAATACGCCGGGATGCTTGAGGCTGCCAAAGAGAGGCTCTCAAAGATGGAGGCTGTGAATAATAACGTCTGATCTTGTCCCTTTGCTATTTTTTCTTGATATAATCTGTTCCATATGATATAATATAAGAGGGTATTAGGGTGTGTCCGGCTGCGGCCGGATAATGCCGGAGCTTTTTTGGCAGTTATGTCTGACCTTTTTGTGTGAGGCGTTGTGGTTTTGTTGTAAGGATGTGTTGATCCATGGCTATAGATTTAGATAACGTTGGTTTGGATTTTGAATTAGACGATCTTCTCAATATGGACAAGGGCTCTTTAGCTGCCAAGGATGGTGAAAGTGATGAAGATACATCGAACGTCGATACCGAAGGTCTATCCGTGAAGGTCTCCGACGACAAGATGAAGGCCTTCATCATGGTGGAAAAGGGCAAGAACTTCTCCATGGCACAGGGCATTTTGGCCCTGAGGGAGGCGGGCGTCGTATCCGGCATAGACAAGGAAAAGCTTAAAGATGTTTTGGGAGGAGGGGTATTTTTGGAACCTCCCGCCGTGGCGGTCGGGGTAGAGCCCATACAGAGCGTAAAGGGTTACTATGAATACCATTTTGATAAGGAGTTGGACAAAAAGCCCAAAGAGCTTCCCGACGGTTCCGTGGATTACCTCAATGTAAATGCCATATCCATAGTCCAAAAGGGAGACCTTATAGCCGAATACTTTCCCGCGAAGCAGGGCAGGGCGGGGCATACCGTGACCGGACTGGAGATTCCGGTAAAGCGTGTGGCCGAGCTTCCGCCCCTGAGGGGAAAGGGTTTTTCCAGGTCCGAGGACGGCACGAAATATACGGCCGACATGACGGGAAAGATCAATGAGGTAGGCGGCAGGATAGTCATATCCTCCGTGTATGAGGTATCGGGTGACGCAGATCTTTCCACCGGCAATATAGACTTCAGGGGGGATGTCATAGTCCACGGGGCCGTCAGGGACGGGATTTCCATCAAGGCGACCGGCACCATCACGGTAAACGGGGTGGTAGAGGGTGCCCAGCTGGAGTCCGGGGGCGACATGGTCTTGAAAAAAGGTCTCATCGGGAACTCCAAGGCGAATATAGTATGCAAGGGTTCTTTGTCCGCAAAGTTCGTGGAATTTTGCTATGTGGAGTCCCAGGGCGACATCAATGCCGAGTCCTTCATGGAGTCCGAGGTCTACTGCTACGGCAAGATCATGGTTCCCGGCAAGAAGGGCAAGATCATAGGCGGGACTACCGTTGCCATAGAGGGCGTAAAGGCCAGGTTCATAGGCAACCAGGCCGGAGTGCCTACCTGGATCAGGGTAGGGGCGGACGCAGAGCTAAAGTACCAGATCATAGCCCTCCAGAAAAAGATAGAGGCTACTCAGTCGAACTTGGACAGGGTGGAGGAAGGCCTTAAGGTATTAGATCAGCTGGGTACGGATCCCGGAAAGGCCGAGGAAGCCAAGATGAAGAAGATGCAGCTTATGCGCGTCAAGATCCGGGACACCTCCATCCAGTCCGCGGACAAGATCGAGATGGAAAGGCTCCAGAGCCTGCTTGTCCGCAGCCAGGGTGCCATAGTAAGGGTGGACGATACCATCTATGCGGGGGTAAATATAAAGATAGGCGACAAGATGACGGTCCTAAAGAGCAGCGAACATTACTGTGAGTTCGTTGAGGGCGAAGAAGATATAAAGCTAAGAAGATTGTAAAATGACGTATGAAGAAGCTGTGTCAAAATTATTTGATACGCCGAGGTTTTCAAAGAAGAATTCCATAGAACACACAAGGCGGCTCCTCAGGGCGTTAGGACACCCTGAGGAGTCTTTTCACATTGTACATGTCGCGGGCTCCGTGGGAAAGGGCTCTACCTGCAGCTTTATCAAGAATATTTTGGATGAGGCAGGGTATGTGACAGGGATATTCACATCTCCCCACCTGACAGAACCTTCGGAAAGGATAAGGGTCAAGGATAAGGATATCTCTCATGAGGACTTTGCAGGATATTTTGCCATGGTTACACAATGCGCAAGGAAAGAAATAGACCCCCCTACGTTTTTTGAGGTGGTCTTCCTTATGGGTATGTGTTATTTCCGCGATGCCGGAATTGATATAGGCGTGCTGGAGACAGGGCTTGGGGGAAGGCTTGACGCAACGAACGCCCCCGCTTCCAAGGATCTTTGCGTCATTACGAAGATTGCCTTGGAGCATACGGACATACTGGGGGATACTTTGGATGAAATAGCCCCGGAGAAGGCGGGAATCATGAGGAAAGGGGTTCCCGCTGTGTTTCTTGATGAGCCGGAGGAAGCCTGTGCGCAAATATTAAAAAAGGCTAAGGAGACGGGCGCAAAGCCAAAAATAATCTCGAAAAAAAACATTATTGATGTGAAAAATCCCAAACTTGGTATTGATTTTTCCTATAAAACAGAGTATGATATATACAGAGTGAAAAACGGGCTTTTGCCGGGGTACCAGGCCGAAAACATCGCCCTGGCCATTGAGGCGGCTTTGATTATGCTCAAAGACAAAGATCCCCTTATCCGCAGGCGATCCATTGAAAAAGGGGTGGAAAAGACCCTGATCAGGGGGCGCATGCACGAGATAAGGAGGAACCTTTTCGTGGATGGGGCGCATAACCCTGCCGAAATAGCGGCTTTTCTTGGTGAGGCGCAAAGGATAATATCTTCAAGGAGATTTGGTTCCTTTGGCTCATCCTTTGGGAAAAAGGCCATTCTCATTCTGGGGATGATGAAGGATAAGGACACCGAAAGGATGATGGCAGATATTTCGGGCAGGGGGATTTTTGATGCCGTAATCCCGGTCACCGTAAAAAATAAAAGGGCCATGGACGCAACGGACATGGGGAAAATGATTGATGGAGCGATTGTAATCCCGGATTCTGAAAAAGCCCTGGAATATGCCCTGTCAATGGGAGAAAACAAAGGCGAAAATATTATTTTTGTCACAGGGTCCATGTACCTGGTGGGCGAGATAACAGGAATGTATGAGGGAGGAAGAGCATGATAGATTTTGAAGAAGAGCTTAAGAAATTCGAGCCTTCGGGTGAGGTGAAGGAGGCCGAGGAAGTCATCTACAACAGGGATCTTACAGACCTTGTGGATGTCATGCAGGAGCTTGACTTAAGGGGTATGAACAAATGAAATGCTACAAGTGCGGCAAAGAGCTCCTTGAGGGTAACAGCTGCCCTTCATGCGGGGCAAAGGTAGGGCTGTACCGTAAGATCATAGCCAGCTCCAATTTTTTGTACAACAGGGGGCTTGAGGCCGCAAATGAAAGAAATCTTACGGATGCCGGCAAATACCTTAAAGGTTCGCTAAGGCTAAACAAAAACCAGATAGACGCCAGGAACCTCCTCGGGCTCATATATTATGAGAGGGGAGAGGTGACACAGGCCCTGGAAGAGTGGTCCATCAGCAGGGCCCTTAGGCCTTCGGGAAACGAGGCCGAAAGGTACCTTCAGATGCTGACGGGCGGGCTGTCGAGGGAGGATACCGCATCCATCATCAGGAAATACAATACATCCGTAGGCTATGTGAAGCAGTCCAATTACGACATAGCCATGGTGCAGCTAAAGAATATCCTAAGCCTTCATCCGCATTTTGTAAAGGCACATCAGATGCTTGCCTTGCTTTACTGTATCGAAGATGACTATGTGAACGCCAAGACCGAGATAGAGGAAGCTTTTGCGATAGATGAGGGTGACCCGAAGACCAGGCGTTATCAGCGCGAAATAAACCGCAAGGTAAAGGAGGCCTTATCCTCCGAAAAGAAAAGGTCCCGCAAGGATTCGGTTTCCTACAGCAGCGGAAACGAGACCATAATACAGCCCCTGATAGGAAGGTTTGCAGGTCCCCTGGCGGTAACGGTAAATATCATTATCGGCATGGCCATAGGGGCTGCCCTGGTTTATTTCCTTTTGTTTCCGGCGGTACGCGCATCGTATGTCTCTGAGGCCAATAAAAAGCTTACGGAGGCAAACGAGCTGGTGGCCAGTGAGGAGGCGGGGGTATCTTCGCTGGAGGATAAAATATCCTCATTGGAAGATGAGATAGCTGAATATGAGTCCTCCGATGCCCTCAACAAAAAAAAGATAAAAAGCTACGGATCGCTCATCTTGTGCCTCAAGTACCTAAGGGAGGGCAATCAGTCGAGCGCGCTCTATCAGTTTGAAAAGGTAAAGAAAAAAAGGCTCTCGGGGGATGCCTTGGATGTATATGAGGAGGTAGCGGCAGAGCTTTTGGAAAAAAAGCTGTCTGAGCTTTATTCGAGCGGAAATTCCGCTTTATCGTCAAGAAATTACCAAGGGGCAATCTATTACTTCGAGGAAGCGGCACAGATTGATGAAGAGTATAACTCCGGGCAGCTGCTTTACAATCTTGCCCAGAGCTACCGCCTGAACGATGACCTGGAGGAAGCCCTTGAGACATACCAAAAGGTGGTGGATCTTTTCCCGAACAGCAGGGTGGCAGGCTATAGCTCGACTTACATTTCAAGCATTGAGAGACAGCTGGATACGGAAGAAGGAGATGAGGATTAAATCATGACTTTACAACAGCTTCGATATGCCATAACAATAGCCCAGAGTAAATCAATGAACGAGGCGGCCAAGAGCCTCTACATATCCCAGCCTTCCCTTTCTTCTTCCATGAAGGAGCTGGAGAGGGAGCTGCGCATCAGCATTTTCCAAAGGACGTCAAAGGGGGTAAATGTCACCCCTGAGGGCGTGGAATTTCTTGGGTATGCCAGGTCTGTCATAGGCCAGGCGGACCTTCTGGAAGACAGGTACATGGAAAAGCCCACGGTGAAGAAGCATTTCGGGGTCTCTACCCAGCATTATTCCTTTGCGGTGGAAGCGTTCGTTTCCATGATGGGAAGGTTTGACATGAACGAATATGAGTTTGCCATCAGGGAGACCAGGACGGCAGATGTCATAGGAGATGTTTCCCTGGGAAAGAGCGATGTGGGGGTTCTTTATCTAAATGACTTTAACAGGACGGTCCTGACCAAGATCTTAAGGGACAATGGCCTTATGTTCAAGGAGCTTTTTGTCTGCGATGCCTATGTCTATATGTGGAAAAAGCACCCCTTATCAAAAAGGGATTCACTGAGCATGGAGGACTTGGACGACTATCCCTGCCTGTGCTTTGAGCAGGGAGAGAACAATTCCTTCTATTTCGCGGAGGAGATCCTTAGCACATATGACTACAAAAAGACCATCCACGCCTGTGACAGGGCCACCATGCTAAACCTCATGAAGGGCGTAAACGGATATACCCTTTGTTCGGGGATAATATCCGAAAGCCTGAACGGGGACGACTACATCTGCGTGCCCCTGGAGTCTTCAGAAAAAATGCACGTGGGTTACATATCCAGGAAGGGGGTGCCTTTGGGAAGCATAGGGGAGCTGTATGTGAATATCCTGGCACAGTATTCGGGGAATGTCATAGGAAAAAATGGCGATACGGCTGCCGCGGATACCGAAGATGGCGGCATGGAAAATAAAGAGCCGCAAAGCGGCAAGGATCTATGAAAAAGGTTCTTGTGGCCATGAGCGGGGGCGTAGACAGCACGGTCACCGCGGGGATACTGAAGGAGAGGGGATACTCTTGCTTTGGTATCACCATGAGGCTCTTTGACCATGGGGAAGACAGCGTCCCAAAGGGCAAAAGCTGCTGTTCATATGAGGATGTAAATGATGCCAAGGATGCCTGCGCCGCAATGGGGATACCATACACGGTGGCAGACTACAGGGATGATTTTGAAAAATATGTCATAAATGATTTTGTCTGCGAATACCGAAGGGGACAAACGCCCAATCCCTGCATCAGGTGCAATAAATACCTGAAGTTTGACAGGCTTTTGGAAAGGGCAAAAAAACAAGGCTTTGACTATATGGCGACCGGACATTATGCGCGTGTCATATTTAACAAAGACACAAATAGATATGAGCTTCACAAGGCCAAAGACAAAAAAAAGGACCAGACCTATGTCCTATACATGCTAAGCCAGGAAGTCATGTCCCATTTGATCTTGCCTTTGGGGGATTTTGAAAAGTCAAAGGTCCGCATGGTCGCGGAGGAAAAGGGTTTCGTTAATTCAAAAAAGCCCGAATCCCAGGATATCTGCTTTGTGCCTGACGGGGACTATGCGGGATTCATCGAAAGATTTTCGGGGGAGGTGTTTCCGGAAGGGGATTTCGTTGATAAGGACAAAAATGTTTTGGGCAGACACAGGGGGATCATCCATTACACGGAAGGTCAAAGGAGGGGGCTGGGGATATCTTCGGAGCGGCCCTACTATGTCATGGGGAAGGATGCTCCCACCAATACCGTGATTTTAGGCAGGCAGGAAGATCTGTACCGAAGCAGCGTTATGGTCGGGGATTTTAACTGGCTTTCCGTTGAAGAGACATCCCGCGAGATACAATGCGTGGTGAAGATACGCTATTCCCATGGAGGGGAACGCGCGAAATTGAAAAAGATGGACGATGGATCCGTCCATATCCTTTTCGACCATCCGGTAAAGGGTGTCGCGAAGGGACAGGCCGCCGTGGCATATCTCGGTGAGATGGTGCTGGGCGGGGGAACCATACTTTAATAACTTATATTAAACGATTTTTTCAAACAGGGGAGGTAGTAACATGAAGTGGTTTAAGAACCTTAGTATGGCCGTTAAGATCAGCTTAGTGGTGGCGCTGATACTGATCATAGGGCTGGGGGTAATGGAGATCGCGACGACTAATTCCGTGCGTTCATCCACCATGAAGGACATGAACAACAGGCTGGTGGAGATATCGTCAGACAGGGCTACCGTTATCGATGATTATTTCGCGAAGTACAAAAGGTACTACAAGTCTTTTTCCGTGCTTCCGGACGTAAAGAAGATGCTCAAAAATCCAAATAATAAAAAGCTCGTTAAGAAGGTTCAAAAAGAGCTGGATGCATACTTTGCCACAAATCCTGCCATGGAAGGTATGTTCGTGTCGGATGCCGAGACGGTGTTTTTATGTCATTCCCAGCATGAGGCCGTGGGAGCCCAGGTTTATGAGACGGATGAGGACAGGGAGCCCTTGCTGGAGGGGGTAAAATCTTCCTCGGACGGAATATGGGTGAAGGGCGTAGCCCCCGCCAAGTCCACCGGGATCTTGGTGGCATCCGGGTATTGCCCGGTCTATGATGACGACGGTGAGACCATTTTGGGCTTTGTCGGCGGCGGAATGTACGTGGATGAGCTAAAGGAAATAGTCTACGGCATGGAGACGGTGGGCTTTGAGAATGCGGGCGTCTATCTTTTGAGCACCACCTTGGGCAACTATATTTTTTCACCCATTGAGGGAGAAGACGGCGCGGAGTATGGCGCGAATGACCAGGCCCTTGTGGAATATGCCATTGCGGGGGGAGAAGGCGTGGTTTCAACCCAGTCCGATGATGGCACGGACATAATGCTCGCCTATTCATACATAGAAGACCTGAACATGGTCTTGTACGTGTATGACACGGAGGCTGAAATATATGCCTCGATAAATACCCTGAGCATGAAGATCATAGTCATGGCGTTAATAATATTGGCGCTTAGCCTGGTGGTAGTGGTCATCTCATCTACGATGATCTCCAAAGAGATCCGTTACGTGACGGACGTGATAGTAGACCTTGGGTCGCTGGACCTTACCAAGGCGAAAAACCTCCTTCGCTTTGATGGAAGGAAGGATGAGGTGGGTCAGATAGCAAAGGCCGCCTGGAAGCTTACCGGAGCCGTAAGTGATGCCGTGGAAAACCTCATGAACCGGGCGGGCAAGCTTGCCGATGCGAGCGGTGACATGCAGGAGTCCACGGACAGGACCAGTGGCAGCATGAGCAGCATTAACGATGCCGCGGGAGAGCTTGCGAATTCTGCGACGAACCAGGCCGAGAATATCTCCGACATCTCCGCCCAGATGCAGGATGTGGAAGAGGTCATGAGGACCAGCATGGAGAACACCAGGGCCCTATCAGACGCATCCGCCCAGATCAGGGAGACGGTGGAAAGCGGCCTTGAGACCGTAGATCAGCTAAAGGGCATATCTTCCCAGTCCAAGGATGTATTTGATACTATTTTTGAGGGAATATCCAATATATCAGAGTCTGCGGACAAGATATCCGAAGCAAGTGACATGATAAAGTCCATCTCATCCCAGACGAACCTTCTGTCCCTTAATGCGTCCATAGAGGCCGCAAGGGCCGGTGAGGCAGGCAAGGGATTTGCCGTGGTGGCAGATGAGATAAGGAATCTCTCCGACCAGTCTGCGCAATCCGCCGAACAGATAAACACAATGCTCGAAGACCTGATAAGAAACACGGAGGATGCGGTAAGAAAGAGCGACCTGGTAAGGGATTTTGTTGACAGGCAGCAATCATCCGTGAAAGAGACGGCAGACAGCTTTACCGGAATAGCAGATAATATCAGCGGGGTAAACTCCGCGATAGACGGCTTGGAAAATGCGAATAAAAACCTCGAGGACGGTGTAAGAAACATTGCGTCATTGGTCACAAACTTATCCGCCATATCGGAAGAAAATGCGGCCACGGCCGAGGAGCTAAACGCCACCACCGAAAATGTAAATTCCAGCGTAGGCGAGCTGGATGACCAGGGCAAGGGCATAGCAGAGGCGGCAAAACAGCTGGAGGATATAGTCGGGGTATTCAGGATAGGCGATGCGGAAGAGATATAAGGACGGCTGCGAATGGCAACGATATAAAAAAAAACTATAACAAAACCGCTTGACAACCGTCCATAAAACGTGTAGAATGGATTTCGTTGATGCAACAAGGGCGTTGTGGAATTTAGTTCCCCAACGCCTTTTCTTTTATTTACATATTCACACTAAGGCGCGCAAGGAAAACAGCCGCTTTGCGGCATCCGCCTTGGGCACTTGCAAATTGGGAGGTTACTTATGAATGTTCCTGAGATTTTTGGAAGTAATGTCTTTAATGATGCCGTCATGAAGGACAGGCTTCCTTCGGACGCATACAAGGAGCTAAAGAGCACCATAGAATCCGGGAAGGCATTGGACGTAGACCTGGCAAACGTGGTGGCACACGCGATGAAGGACTGGGCGGTGGAAAAGGGGGCTACGCACTTTACGCACTGGTTCCAGCCCATGACGGGATTTACCGCCGAAAAGCATGACAGCTTCATACAGCCGGAGGACGGTGGAAAGATCATCATGCATTTTTCGGGGAAGGAGCTGGTAAAGGGTGAGCCTGACGCTTCATCCTTCCCGTCGGGGGGGATAAGGGCTACCTTCGAGGCCAGGGGGTATACCGCATGGGATCCCACGTCATATGCCTTTGTGAAGGATGATACCCTCTGCATACCTACTGCGTTTTTCTCATACGGTGGAGAGGCTCTCGACAAAAAGACCCCACTTCTTCGCTCGATGGAGGCTCTTTCAAAGCAGGCCATGAGGATATTGAAGATATTTGGGAATGATCAGGGAGTCTCCCAGGTGCTGACCACCGTGGGCGCTGAGCAGGAGTATTTTTTGGTAGACCAAAAGCTTTTCAAGGAAAGACCGGATCTCATATATACCGGAAGGACGCTCTTTGGGGCGATGGCGCCAAAGGGCCAGGAGATGGACGATCATTACTTCGGGGCCATAAAGCCAAATGTAAAGGCCTATATGGAAGACCTTGACAGGGAGCTTTGGAGCTACGGGGTGCTCTCCAAGACGGAGCACAATGAGGTGGCACCCGGGCAGCATGAGATGGCGCCTATATTCGAGACCACAAACATCGCTACCGACCACAACCAGCTCACCATGGAGGTGATGAGAAAAACCGCCCAGAAGCACGGTCTGGAATGCCTCCTTCATGAAAAGCCCTTTGCGGGCGTGAACGGATCCGGAAAGCATAATAACTGGTCCATGTCCACGGACACCGGGGTAAATCTTTTGGAGCCGGGAAAGACTCCTTCACAGAACTCGCAGTTTCTGCTGTTTTTGGTAGCCACCATAAGGGCGGTCGATGAGTATCAGGACATGATAAGGCTGTCAGTGGCATCCGCCGGCAATGACCACAGGCTCGGAGCGAATGAGGCGCCTCCCGCCATTGTCTCCATATTCTTGGGAGAAGAGCTCACCTCCGTTCTTCATGCCATTCATTACGGAGAGGACTATGATGATCAGAAGAGGACAAAAATAAATCTGGGGATAGATGTACTTCCGCCCCTTCCAAAGGATACCACCGACAGGAACAGGACATCGCCCTTTGCCTTTACGGGGAACAAATTTGAGCTAAGGTCCCTTGGGTCCGCGGCCTCGCTTGCGGGACCAAATACCGTGCTGAACACGGCGGTGGCCGATGTTTTGGAGGATTTTGCCGACAAGCTGGAAGGAACGGATGACCTAAACAGGGATCTGTCAAAGCTGATAGTGGAGACCCTAGACAAGCATGGCCGCATCGTGTTCAATGGAAACGGGTACGATGAATCATGGATACAGGAAGCCCAGAAGAGGGGGCTTACCAACATGAAGTCCTTGGTGGACGCGGCTCCCGCTTATATAGACAAAAAGAACGTTGACCTTTTCATAAAGCACGGCGTATATTCCAAGGTGGAGCTTGAGGCCAGGTATGACATCAAGCTGGAAAAATATTGGAAGGTCCTAAACATCGAAGCCCTTACCATGGTCGACATGGTAAAGAAGGGAATCATAGGATCCGTGGTAGGGTTTATGGATCAGCTCTCAGGGGTCATCGAAAAGAAAAAAAATATCGGTCTTGACATAGAAGGCTCCATGGAGATGAACCTTATCAAGGACATTTCGGCCAATGCCGATGAGATGATGGAGAGGCTCTATTACCTGGAGAATGCCCTCTATGATGCCAAGGGCATAGAAGAGACCTACGACATTGCGAAGTATTACAAGGAAAAGGTGACTCCCGCCATGGAGGCCCTGAGGGATATCGTGGATAAGCTCGAGCTCCTCGTGCCGCACGACATGTGGCCCTATCCTTCATACGGTGAGCTTTTGTATAGCGCCTAGCCTTGTGGTATAGTAAAGGCATTCAATAAATTCGCTTTACTTAAATAAAGATTTGATAAATGTGCATAGAGTGATAAGGACACAAAGGGGTGTCTGCCGTAAAAATGGCAGGCGCCCCTTTTATGTTACTAAAGAAATAGGATAACTGTTCAACCCCCCGGGGATCTGATGAACAGTTAAGAAACGGGGTGAAAAGATTATGGAATTTTCTGCTGTAAACACGATTTGGGTATTATTGGGGGCTGCCTTGGTATTTTTCATGCAGCCGGGATTCGCAATGGTGGAGACCGGTTTTACCAGGGCCAAAAACGCCGGAAACATCATCATGAAAAACCTGCTGGACCTTTCTATAGGCGCTCCTGTGTACTGGCTGGTGGGATTCGGTATAATGTTTGGGACAAACAATGGATGGATAGGGACCATTGATTTTCTGACCAGGGGAGATTACTCCGCGATCTGTCCCGAGGGTGTTCCCTTCTACGCTTGGTTCATTTTCCAGACGGTTTTCTGCGCGACGAGTGCAACCATTGTTTCGGGGGCGATGGCGGAAAGGACGAAATTTTCATCGTACTGCGTATATTCACTGGCGATCTCCCTCCTTGTCTATCCCGTATCGGGGCACTGGATTTGGGGAGGCGGATGGCTTTCGGAGCTGGGCTTCCATGACTTTGCGGGATCTACCGCGGTACATATGGTGGGCGGTGTGTGTGCCCTCATAGGCGCGAAGATCTTGGGACCTAGAATCGGAAAGTACAATGAAGACGGATCTTCCAACGCCATTTTGGGGCATTCCCTTACCCTGGGCGCCTTGGGAGTGTTCATACTGTGGTTTTGCTGGTTTGGCTTTAATGGATGCTCTACCGTATCCATGGAAGGCGATGCGATGTATTTTGCGGGAAAAATATTCGTTACCACAAACCTTGCAGCGGCCGTAGGGACCATCACCACCATGATATTTACCTGGATAAGATACAAAAAGCCTGATATCTCGATGACACTGAACGGAACCCTGGCAGGCCTTGTGGGGGTTACCGCGGGGTGCGACACGGTTACCCCCGTGGGGGCTGCCGTGATAGGCATAGTATCCGGCATAGTGGTGGTTTTGGTGATAGAGTTCATAGACCAGAAGCTCCATATAGATGACCCGGTGGGTGCAGTGGGCGTGCACGGGGCCTGCGGAGCCTTGGGAACCATTCTCGTGGGCCTTCTTTCCGATGGGGAGGGCACCGATACGAAGGGACTTTTCTACGGGGGAGGAACCTCCCTCCTTGGGGTGCAGTGTCTGGGCGTGATATGTGTGATCATATGGGTGGCGGTGGTCATGACGATCATTTTCCTCCTGATAAAACATACGATGGGTCTTAGGGTATCCCGTCACGAAGAGATACAGGGGCTTGACTCCACGGAGCATGGCATAGCTTCTTCTTATGCGGACTTTATGCCTTACGGACCGCAGGTTCTTACGACTTCCGAAAAAGACGACGCGAAAGAACCCGTGCCTGTGGAATACGTAAGCTCCCCATATGTTAAAAAGGGTGAGAAGGACAAGCTTTCCAAGGTGGTCGTGATAACCAGGGGATCTGTTTTGGATGAACTAAAGAGAGCCCTGGACGCGATAGGAATAACGGGTCTTACCGTGACGCATGTCATGGGCTACGGAATGGAAGGCGGAGCCTTGAATTACTACAGGGGCGCGAAGATAGATACGAGGCTTCTTCCGAAGATAAAACTGGAAATAGTTCTGGGATCTTTGCCTGTGGAAGACGTGGTAGAAACGATAAAAAAGACCATCTACACGGGACACGTGGGGGATGGAAAGATCTTCATATACGATGTGGAGAACGTGATAAAGGTACGTACCGGGGAATACGGTATAGCGGCCTTGCAGGATAAGGACTGATAAAAACAGATAAAAGATCCATAAGGATCATCTTTGCCATGGCGCAGGTAGTATTGCCTGCGCTTTATTTTTCTATGTACAAATCTTTTGGAGTGTGATATAATAGATAGCTACGGTTATTCCCGGGCGGTGCGGGATGTATCTTTAGGCGCGATGGGAATGATAATGAAAATGTTCATAATGGCAGTGAATAGTAACAGTGATTTACGGAGGAAATATCATGAAAGGATTGAAAATAGCTTTAGGTGTGGTACAGATATGTGCGGGGGTATCCCTTCTTGCGGCGGGGATCATATCCATCATAAAAGCAGATGACAAATTATCATATTAGGGGGATCAGGTAGATAAAATGCGTAAAATATTAAATCTGGCACTATCCTTATGCCTTGTCATTGGGATTTTTCCCATGATGGGGGTATCAGGTGTCCATGCAGCTTCCGTGACGGGAACGGCCGGGGATCTGACCTATACCTATGAGGATGGGACCATTACCATATCGGGAGAGGGAGCGGTGGTCGATAATTTCTGTACCGTCGCCAGGAAGATGACCGAGGATATCAGGGAAAACGCCACGTCGGTGGTGATAGAAAGCGGCGTGACATCGATAGGGGTCAGCGCGTTTACTTATTTTCCAAATCTTTCATCCGTGACCATTGCCTCATCGGTGAAGACCATTTCATCCTACGCCTTTTTCGGGTGCTCTAAGCTAAAGAGCATCTCCATACCTTCCGCCATGAAGACCATAGGCAAATATGCCTTTTCGGATTACACGAAGGTGGAACTGCCCGACACGATGCAGGCCATTGAGGACGGGTCCTACATAAAGGCGCAGGTGGTGACCCTTTCCGTCAAGGAAAAATACAAGGCTGCCTTTAAGGTGCTTACCCTGATAAACAAGGAAAGGACCGCAAAGGGGCTGTCTAAATTAAAAATGGACAAGGAGCTTCTGGCCACTTCCATGGTAAGGGCCAGGGAGGTGGCGCTTTATTTCTCCCATACCAGGCCCAGCGGCCTTAGCGTCACCACCGCATCCGAAAAAATAGCCGAAGAGAACGTGGCCATGGGACAGACGACCCCCACAAAGCTGCTTTCCAGCCTGATGGGCTCTGAAAAGTCCAAGGCAAAGATCCTGGACGGGGACTATGTATCCGTAGGGATAGGAGCCACAAAGATAGGGGATTACTGCTACTGGACCATGCTGTTTGGCACCGAGAAGGCGACCAAGGCAAAAAAGGCAGATTATTCGGATAATACGGAAGATAAGACAGTGACAATCAGCCTTACATCCAAGGTTCTTTCGCCCAAGGCCGTGGGAAGCACTTCCATGTCGGTGGGGAACAAGCAGGGCATTACCCTGGGATTTGACAATGGCCATGCCACGGTGGAGACCGGGGTTACGGGGCTTTCCTTCAAGAGCTCCGACAAAACGGTAGCCACAGTATCAAAGAAGGGAAAGGTAAAGGCAAAGGCAGCAGGGTCTGCCACTATTAAAATATTCGTAGATAATTACAGTAAAGCTGCGGCAAAATTAAAATTGACTATTAGTTAGGAAGGATGGATATTTTGAACAGAGAGGACATCAGGAACGTTGCCATCATAGCCCACGTGGATCACGGAAAGACCACGCTGGTAGATCAGCTGTTAAAGCAGTCGGGGACCTTCAGGGAAAATCAGGAGGTCGCAGAGAGGGTCATGGACTCCAATGACATCGAACGCGAGAGGGGTATCACCATCCTTTCGAAAAACACTTCCGTTACATACAAGGGCACAAAGATCAATATCATAGACACCCCGGGGCATGCGGACTTTGGGGGAGAGGTGGAGCGTATATTGAAGATGGCAGACGGGGTGGTGCTGGTCGTGGACGCCTTCGAAGGTCCCATGCCCC
This sequence comes from uncultured Eubacterium sp., assembly GCA_905236805.1. GTDB lineage: Bacteria > Bacillota > Clostridia > Lachnospirales > Lachnospiraceae > RUG14243. The sequence continues at coordinate 23,869 of CAJOPH010000007.1, forward strand.
AGACAAAGTTCGTGCTTTCAAACGCGCTGGCCCTTGACCTGTCCGTTATAGTATGCGTAAATAAGGCTGACAGGCCCGAAGCCAGGCCCGCCGAGGTAACGGATGAGGTTTTGGAGCTTTTCATGGACCTTGACGCCTCGGATTCGCAGCTGGATTCGCCTTTTACCTATGCCTCCGCGAAGAAGGGATGGGCCACAAAGGACCTTGAGGATGTCGAAAAGTACAAGGATTTAGACGACAAAGGCCCGGGGATGGAGGCTTTGTTTGACATGATCTTGGAGCATATCCCCGCACCTAAGGGGGATGAGGGCACAGATACCAGGGTTCTTATCTCCACCATTGACTATAATGAATACGTGGGGCGCATAGGGATAGGAAAGGTCGAAGAGGGGAAGATCTTCCAAAACCGCGAAATGTACCTTTTGAACGCCCATGACGAAAATAAAAAAGACAAGGTAAAGATATCAAACCTCTATGTCTTTGAAGGCTTAGAGAGGGTCCGGATCGAGGAGGCCGGGGCAGGTGATATCGTTGCCATATCGGGAATCCCTGAGATAAGGATAGGGGATACCCTGTGTTCATCCGATGAGCTTTGCCCCATATCCTTCCAAAAGATATCAGAGCCTACCCTGGCCATGAATTTCATGGTAAACGACTCGCCCTATGCCGGGACGGAAGGAAAATACGTGACCAGCCGCCATCTGAGGGACAGGCTCTTCAGGGAGCTTAATACCGATGTGTCGCTGAGGGTTGAGGAAACAGACTCCCCCGATTCCTTTAAGGTGTCGGGAAGGGGGGAGCTTCATCTTTCGGTCCTCATAGAAAACATGAGGCGCGAGGGGTTTGAGTTTATGGTGAGCCGCCCCGAGGTGCTCTACCGGGAGGATGAAAATGGAAAAAGAAAGGAGCCCATGGAGATGGCCTATGTGGATGTGCCGTCGGAATTTTCGGGTTCCGTGATCTCAGAGCTTTCCCAGAGAAAGGGAGAGCTTTTGTCGGTGGGAAAGGCAGGAGGCGGTGATGAAAGGCTGATATTTAAGATTCCCTCCAGGGGACTCATAGGATACAGGGGGACATTTTTAACTTCGACACATGGCCTTGGCATCATAAATACTGTCTTTGACGGATATGATGACTTCAAGGGTGACATCTCATACCGCCAGAGGGGTTCCCTTATTGCGTTTGAAAGCGGGGAGGCCGTGACCTACGGGCTTTTCATCGCCCAGGAAAGGGGGGCTTTGTTCATAGGCCCCGGTGAAAAGGTGTATTCGGGCATGGTCGTGGGGGAGAATGCCAAGACCATGGACATAGAGATAAATGTCTGCAAGAAAAAACACCTTACCAATACCAGGGCATCCGGGGCGGATGAGGCGCTTACCCTTACGCCTAAGAGGGAGATGTCCCTCGAAATGTGCTTGGATTTTTTGGATACCGATGAATATCTGGAGGTTACCCCCGAAAACCTAAGGATCAGGAAGAAGATTCTTGACCCCACCGCCAGAAAGAGGGCGTTTAGATAGCGCATCCCTGCGGAGCGTTTATAGTAAATGCGTTTACTATAAAAATGTTTGAATTTTCACGCATTTTGTGGTAAAATGTATTAGGAGGAATGTACGATATGACATATTTGCGCTGATATGACCTCTCGTGCATTGTAAAAATATGTGTAAAGGAAAGCTTACAATATACTGTGGCACCGGAAGGGGAAAGAGTTCGGCCGCCATAGGAAACGCCGTTTTTGCCGCAGAGGCCGGCAAGAGCGTCATCATCATACAGTTTCTAAAGTCCAAGGCCAAATCTTCGGTGTCTTTGTTAGAGCGTTTAGAGCCTGAGATAAAGCTCTTCCGCTTCGAAAGGTCTGAGTGTGAGTACGGAGAGTTATCCGAAGAGGAAAGGGAGGAAGAAAAAAAGAACATAAAAAACGGTCTTGGCTATGCCAGGAAGGTTCTTGGGACGGGTGAGTGCGACATGCTGGTCTTAGATGAGATAATGGGGCTTCTTGACATGGGGATAGTGGATGGAAAGGATTTGAAGGAAATATTTGACGCGGCGCATTCGGACGTCGAAATAGTCCTTACGGGCAGGAGGCTTGATGAACGCATAGCAAAAAAGGCCGATGAAGTGTATTTCATAGAGCCCGGGGAAAAAGAAAAGAAAAAAGATAAAAATAATAAAAACGATAAAAGCAGGAAGAATTAGTAAAAGCCGCATCCTTAGATCTTTAGCCAGAGGTCTTGGATACTGCTTAGGAACTGACTTTGGAGGTATGTTATACATGTCTATCTTTACCGGGTCTGCGGTGGCCCTGGTTACTCCTTTTACCAAGGATGACCATGTGAATTATGAAAAGCTTCAGGAGCTCATTGATTTTCATGTGGACAATGGAACAGACGCCATTGTGATCGTAGGAACGACGGGGGAAGGGTCCACCCTTTCGATGGAAGAGCATTCAGAATGCATAAGGCAGGCCGTAGCCATGACGAAGGGACGGATTCCCGTCATAGCCGGTACGGGGTCTAATGCGACGGAAACGGCGGTTTCTTTGTCTAGGGAGGCCGATTCATTCGGGGCCGATGCCATTTTGGTGGTCACCCCATATTACAACAAGGCCACCCAGAAGGGATTAAAAGAACATTATACTTCAGTGGCGAAGTCCGTCAATATCCCACTTATCATTTACAATGTGCCCAGCCGAACCGGATGCAGGGTAGATGCCACGACGGCGGCCGAGCTGGTAAGGGAAGTGGATAATATCGTTGGCATGAAGGATGCCACGGGGGATATTTCCTATGCGGCAGATCTCATGAACCTTTCGGGTGGGGATATCGAGCTTTATTCGGGGAACGATGACCAGGTGCTGCCCCTTCTTTCGCTGGGGGGTCTGGGAGTGATCTCCGTTCTGGCCAATGTAGCCCCCCAAAAGACCCATGACATGGTAGACAGCTACTTAAAAGGCGATTTAAGTACTGCCGGGAAAATACAGATCGACGCCATTCCCCTCATACACGCTCTTTTTTCAGAGGTGAATCCCATTCCCGTGAAATATGCCTTAAACGCCATGGGCATGGAGGTAGGTCACCTTAGGCCTCCCCTCACGGAAATAGAGGACGCGCACGCAAAAGTCTTGGTGGACGAGATGAAGAAATTCGGTATAGAGGTGAGATCATGATAAAGGCCATCATGCACGGTGCGGGCGGTAAGATGGGACATGTCGTTACCGAGATCTGCAGGGAAGATGAGGGGATAGGGATAGTGGCCGGTGTGGCCCTGGAAGAAGGGCTTGACATGGGGTATCCCGTCTATGACAGACTCTCCTTGGTAAAAGAAAGCGCGGACGTCATCATAGATTTTTCCGCGGCGGCCGCGGCAGACCTTCTCCTTGACTATACGGAGGAAAAAAGGATTCCCCTGGTCTTGTGTTCCACGGGACTCTCAGACGCACAGCTCAAAAGGGTTAAAGACGTTTCCTTAAAAGCCCCCATCCTTAGAAGTGCCAATATGTCATTGGGGATAAACACCCTCGTTAAGCTCCTTAGGGATGCGGCGGATGTATTTTGCCCCGAAGGGTTTGACGTGGAGATAGTGGAAAAACACCACAACCAAAAGCTTGACGCGCCGTCAGGGACGGCTATTGCCCTGGCCGATGCCGTAAATGAATCCCAGGGTAATAAATACGAATACATCTACGACCGTTCCCAAAGATCCCAAAAAAGGGACAAAAAGGAGCTTGGCATCAGCGCGGTCCGGGGTGGGAATATCGTGGGCGAGCATGACGTGATATTCGCGGGGCTTGACGAGGTCATTACATTCAGGCATACCGCATATTCCAAATCGGTATTCGCCAAGGGGGCAGTGGCCGCGGCAAAGTTTCTCGCAGGCAGGGAGCCGGGGCTTTACGACATGACAGATGTTATAGGATGATATAGGCACAGCGAGCTGTCCTTCAAAGTTAAACTGTCATTAATGTTTTATACAAAACATGATTTAATTGAAGAAAGGAGCCAAGCATGGGTTCTTCAGAAGAGTCTAAATATGACATCCCTTATTTAAGGAGCCTCTCCAGGATATATCCGAATATCGCTTCCACGGCTACCGAGATCATAAACCTTCAGTCGATCCTCTCTTTGCCGAAAGGGACGGAGCATTTCCTCTCCGACATCCATGGTGAGAGCGAGCAGTTTGACCATGTCCTGAAAAATGGCTCGGGTTCGGTAAGGCGCAAGATAGACGAGGAATTCGGGGACATACTTTCCCCATCGGAAAAGAGGGACTTAGCTTCCCTTATCTATTATTCCGAAGAGAAGCTAAGGCTCGTGCAGAAGTCCGGGATCAACATGGACGAATGGTATTCGGTGATGCTAAACCGCCTCATCAGGGTATGCAAGAGCGCAGCATCCAAATACACCAGGTCCAAGGTGAGAAAGGCTCTTCCCGCAGATTTTGCGTATGTGATAGAAGAGCTGATCACCGGAAGGCGTGATGTCGCCAACCAGGACGATTATTATAACGAGATTATACGTACTGTCATAGAGATTGGGAAGGCTCCTGACCTCATAAATGCTCTCTGCAAGTGCATATGCCGTTTCGTCATAGACCATCTGCACATAGTAGGTGACATCTTTGACAGGGGACCGGGACCCCATATATGCATGGAGACACTGATGGATTACCATAGCGTTGACATCCAGTGGGGGAATCACGATGTCCTGTGGATGGGAGCCGCCGCCGGTCAGGAGGCCTGCATGGCGACTGTCCTAAGGATCAGCGCCAAGTACGGGAACCTTGACATCCTGGAGGAGGGCTACGGGATTAACATGATCCCTCTGGTGCAGTTTGCGCTGGCGACCTATGGGGATGACCCCTGTGATGCCTTCAAGCTGACCTACCAGGAGGATACCTACGACGTAAAGAATGCCGAATTCGACAGGAAGATGCACAAGGCCATAGCCATCATCCAGTTCAAGCTGGAAGGGCAGCTCATAAAGAGGCATCCGGAATTCGGCATGGAGGACAGGCTCCTTTTAGACAAGATAGATTTTGAAAAAAAGACAGTGACCGTGGAGGGAAAACAATACCCGATGAGGGACATGAACCTTCCTACCGTAGATCCCAAGGATCCCTACAGGCTCTCCCCGGAAGAAGAAGAGCTGGTGGAACATCTTAAAACAGGATTTATCAAATGTGAGAAGCTCCAGAGGCACACGCAGTTCCTTCTGCGCAAGGGGAGCCTTTACAAGGTCTACAATGGCAACCTTCTCTTCCACGGCTGTGTTCCCCTGAATGAGGACGGGACACTCAAGGAGGTATCCGTCTATGGGGAGCGCTACAAGGGAAGGCAGCTCTACGACAAGATAGAAAGGCAGCTCCGCCGGGGCTACTATGCGGTGGATGAGGAAGAAAAGGAAAAAGGCCAGGCGATGTACTGGTGGACCTGGATAAACGGTGATTCACCTGTATTCGGAAAGGGCAAGATGACCACCTTCGAGAGGTATTTCATCGAGGATAAGGTCACCCACAAGGAGCCGAAAAACCCCTACTACAAGCATTACGAAAACCCCGAGATCATCGACATGATCCTTAAGGAATTCGGGCTGGAAGGGCCTGACTCAAAGATCATAAACGGGCACATACCCGTGGAGGCAAAAAAGGGTCAGTCCCCCGTAAAGTGTGGCGGAAAGCTCATAGTCATAGACGGGGGCTTTTCCAAGGCCTATCAGCCAAAGACGGGGATAGCGGGCTATACCTTGATCTACAATTCCTACGGCTTCCTTCTGGCTGCCCATGAGCCCTTCGTCTCCATAGAGAAGGCGGTCAAGGAGGGTCTTGACATACATTCGGACACCATCCTCAGGGAGAATGTTTCCCACAGGATGAGGGTGGCGGATACAGACAATGGAAAAAATATCAAAGAAGAGATACAGGAGCTGAAAGCCCTGCTTTCGGCCTACAGGTCGGGTAAGATAGTTGAAAAGTAACCGTTTGACTTTGCATATGTGCAACGGGGCATCGATACGGTTGCGTTAAACATATTAAGTGGAGGAGTGCATATGGAAGAACAAAAAGGTTTCCAGACGCAGCTTCCCAGGTTTGAGGAGGACACCAGGGAGATAATCGAACAGGTGGCCGAGGTAGTCCCGGGAGGATTCTTTTTCTACGAGGCGTCCGGTGACCAGAAGCTTATCTATGTGAACAGGCAGGTTCTTAAGATATTCGGGTGCGATACCTTAGATGAATTCAAGGAGCTGACCGGTTTTACCTTTCCGGGAATGGTTCATCCTGAAGACAGGGACAAGTGTGAGCTGTCTATAAACATCCAGGTGGCGGGAAATGCCGAAAGGCTGGATAACCTTGTCTACCGCATCGTCAGAAAGGACGGTGAAGTAAGGTGGGTAATAGACTATGGGAAGTTCGTTCATTCTGAGGATTATGGGAATATCTATTATGTCTTCATAGACGACATTACCAAACAGCACATGCTGCAGGAAAAGACCAGCCTCGAGTCTTCGGTCATTGACATCCTGAGTGCTGACTATGATTCCGTCTACCTGGTGGATTTTGAGAATGAGAAATTAGAAACCTTCCGCGCCAATGAACCCGTCATGGCAGAGCTTAACCATGAGGATTTTGAAAACGGGGATTATTTCGAGCTGTTCCGCCATTACGGGCGAGTCATGGTGGTACCCGATGACCAGGAGATGTTCCTGGAGGAGATAGAGCCTGAATACATACAAAGGCGCTTAAGGAGGGATGACTTTTATACCGTAAATTTCGAGGCCTTTGGCGAATACAGGCAGATGTTCGTGGGTGCCATAAGGGACAAAAAAAAGCTCATCAGGGCAGTAATGGGATTTAGGCCCATCACCGACCAGATGCTTCAGATGAGGGAGGAGACCGAGGGCAAGCTCAGGGTAGAGGTGGAGCTGGAGGCGGCGGTTGCCAGGGAGAAGGCAAAGACAGACTTTCTCTACAATGTATCCAGGGATATCCGTACCCCCATGAATGCCATAGTGGGTTTTGCCCATCTGATAGGAAAAAACAGGGACAATCCCGAGAAACTAAACAACTACATAAACAAGATCGAGCTTTCCAGTGAATACATGCTGGCCATGATAAACAGCATACTGGAAATGAGCGTAATGGAGAGCGGTAAGATTTACATAGAGGAGATACCGTGTCATATATCCGAGCAGATCGTCCAGGTATATGACATGATGGAGGTCTCTGCAAAAGACAAGGAACAAAAGCTTGTCAAGCTGGTAAATCTTAAACACGAAGAACTGATGGCCGATCCTGTCCACATGCGCAGGATTATTTCGAACCTGGTGCAAAACGCCATACAGTTTACGCCCAAGGGCGGGACTGTGGAGATAGCCGCACAGGATTCGGATATTCCTGACAGGACCGGTTATGTGATGCTACATCTGACGGTAAGGGACAATGGCGTGGGCATGAGTCGTGATTTCCTGTCTAAGATGTACGAACCGTTCGAGAAGGAGGATTCCGATGAGAGATCCTCCGTTCCGGGCGCAGGCCTCGGGCTGGCGATTACCAAGCGCATCGTGGATGAGATGAATGGTGAGATAAAGGTGGAGAGCCGGCGTGGAAGGGGTACGACCTTCGATGTCTATATCCCCTTGAAAATAGCGGATTCCGTGGAGGAGGATGCGTCAAAGGAAGTAAGGAAGGCCATAGACAAGGAGGTGCCGATGAGGATTCTCCTTGCCGAGGACAATGCGCTAAACCGGGAGATCGCGGAAGACATACTGGAGTCAGAGGGCTACATAGTGGAGTCCGCCGTGGACGGAATAAAGGCTTTGGAGGCCGTCGAATCGCATGACGGGTATTATTATTCTTTGATCCTCATGGACATACAGATGCCGGGCATGGATGGTTACGAGACCGTCCGCCGCATAAGGGCACTGGGCGAGGGAGGAAGGGAAGGACTATCCACCATTCCCATTATAGCGCTTTCTGCCAACGCCACCGAGGAGGACAAGAGAAAGGCCATTGAGAGCGGCATGAATGTCCATCTTGCAAAGCCCATAGACATAAAGGAGATGACGGACACTGTCAGGGTATTCATAAGGGTGCCCCGCTAGACAGTTCCTAAGGAACCGTAATCGGACAAAGATAAATGGTTTTCTTAAATGGAGGATTAACATATGACTATTAGGGATATGTATGCTGCCATAGGCTCTGACTATGATGCGGTGCTTTCCAGGCTGATGAAGGATTCCCTGGTACAGAGGCTTGTTTTGAAATATCCTGATGACAAGAGCTTTGAGAAACTCACCCAATGCTTAAAGGACAAGGATTATGAAGAGGCCTTTAATGCCGTACATACCATAAAGGGACTGGCCGGGAACCTGGGCTTTGACAGGCTGGGAAAGTCAGCGTCGGATCTGTGTGAGGAGCTAAGGGCAAAGCGTTATGACAATCTGGACGCTCTTTATACCGCGGTGGAGCAGGATCAGGAGACTGTTTTGGATTATATCGAACATTTGGATAAATAACATTTGGATAAATAAGATAAAAAATCCCCCCACAGGGGGGGATTTTTTCATGCTCATATGTATGGGGGCGGATTCATTCATTCCTGGGGCGTATGGTTTCTTCGATGATCCTGTGTATCTCATCGTTATAGAGCTTGTCAGGCGAAATATCATCAAGCCTTGCCGGAATGTCGTCTGACAGATCCACCAGGCACTGCATGAGAATGGGATTGAAGGTGCCGCACTCGCCCTTGATGATCATGTCTATGGCCTTTTCATGGGAGAAGGGGGGCTTGTAGACCCTCTCCGAGGTCAGCGCGTCATATACGTCAGCCACGGACACCAATTGGGCCGCAATGGGAATCTCGTCCCCTGATAAGCGGTCGGGATATCCGTTGCCATCGTACCTTTCATGATGCCAACGGCATACCTTGGCGGACATCAAAACCAGAGGGTCTTCACTGTAGGCATCTATGGAGGTGAGCATATTGTAGCCCGCCACGGTATGGCCCTTCATGATCTCAAACTCCTCGTAGTCTAGCTTTCCGGGCTTGTTCAGTATCTTGTAGGGAATCGCGATCTTTCCTATGTCATGCATGGCGGCCGCAATGGGAATCAGGGATCTGTCCTGGGTTGAGATATGGTAGTCTTCCGAAATGTTCAAAAGCTCCTTCATCAGCATGTCGGTAAGGGTTTGGACGTGTATGATGTGGTCTCCTGACTCACCGTTCCTAAATTCGACGATGCTTGAGAGGATGTGAATCATCATGGAATTGTTCTGGTGCCTTGCTATGATCTGCTCTGCGGCAACGTCCGCCAGCTGCTGTTCCTTGGCATGCATCTTGACTATGCTGTCTACCTTGTGGCGGACTATCGTGGAATTAAAAGGCCTGTTTATGTAATCCACGGCCCCGAGCTTGTATGCCCGTACCACAAAGACCTGGTCATTTTCGGCCGAGATCATGATGACGGGTATGTCGTTTTTCCAGCGGAAGCGGTTCATTTCGGTGAGGACCGAAAATCCGTCTTTATTTGGCATCATGCAGTCAAGAAGGAGAAGGTCTACCTCCCCCACGTGATCCTCGAGGTAATCTATGGCCTCCTGGCCGTCGCAGGCTTCTTCCACGTCGTAGTCGTCTTCGAGCATGTCCCTCAGGATCATTCTGTTTATTTCGGAATCATCGGTTATCAGAATTCGTTTTCTTTCGTTCATATTATCCCCCACAGTGTATTTTGCATTATTTAATGATATTATATCAAAAACAGTGGAAATTATCAAGAAAATAGGGTAAAATATAATAAACAAGTGTTACTATTCACAGCCGATCTTATATTGCCATCGCTTGAAAGCTTGCTTTTGGCGGCAAACCGATGCTGGCACGGGTCCCAAGAATATAAGGGGCAGGCTGATGTGAATAGTAACAAACAAATAGATTTCTAATCATACATGATATAATGGAGGGCAGCATGTTAAAAAACGGGAAAAAGACCATAGGGGTGTTCGTGAACAGGGCAGAGCTTCCCCTGCAGTACAATTTCTGCCGCTCGGTCATAGCAGCGTCAAATGACTACGACTATAATATCATATTTTTTGCGGCATATGAGATCAGGGAGTCGGACAATTACTACGAGGTCCAGGGCAGTGTCATAGTGGATTTTGCTCCGTTGGAGGAGCTGGATGCCGTGATACTGGCACTTGGGACCTTTGGGGAGGGATCCAGGGAGAGGATAGTGGACGCCATCACGCTTCGCTTCCATGGACCTATCATTTCCTTCAAGGAGGAACAAAACGGATTCTACAACGTGGTATCGGGCGAGGACAGGGGGGCAGGTACCCTGGTCAGGCATCTGTATTCGGTGCACAATGTGAGGCGGATATGTTTCTTTGCCGACAGCAATACCGAACACTTCAGGGAGTCCTTGAGAAGGGAGACCTTTTACAGGGATTCCATGGAAGAGTGCGGACTCAAGGTCGAGGAAAAATATCTCTTCAGGACCCAGGATTTTTCCGGTCAGGGAGAGGCGGCCTACGAATATTTTTGCAAGGACAAACAAAAGGATGAGTGGCCCCAGGCCGTCATATGCGCCGACGATACCCTGGCCAGGGACTTTTGCAATGCCCTGATAGACCATGGAATAGATGTGCCAAAGGACATCATGGTGTGCGGTTTTAACGACAGCCACCAGTCCAGGGAATTTGTTCCCAGGATAACGACGGTATCTGCCGACCTCGAAGAGATGGCCAAAGAAACACTCCGTCTGGCGGATGATCTCATAAATGGCATGGAAAGGGGTATGAAGGTGACCGTTCCCGAACAGATGATCTACAGGGAGAGCTGCGGCTGCCAGGTATCGGACTACAAGGACATAGAGGAGCATACGAGGTCACAGTATAGGCGGCTGGATATGATAGAAGAGTCCCATGTAAAGCACAGCTTCCTTTCGGTATATCTGGATGGGTGCGAAAGCTTTACGGAGATAAAGCACATCATCAGGGAAAATCTCGACCTTCTCGGTGAGGTGGACGAGTTTATGCTGTGCCTTCTTGGGGAAAAAAATGGCAAATTGCGCTTTTTCTCCAATGAAATACCAAAGGAGGCTCAGATGGAGCTGTTCTTTAGGAATGGAAAGATAGTATCGGACGATTCGGTGTCATTCCCTCAGAAAGAGCTTCTTCCCGAGATAGTTACCAATGACTCAAAGAAGGTCTATTATTTCAGCCTCCTTCACAACAGGGAAAAGATCTTTGGCTATACCGCCCTTAATTTCAAGAACAACCTTGACCGGCTTAATTTCTTTTATCATGACTTCAATGTCACCGTGGGTCTTGCGATAAACCAGTATTTCTCGGACCTTCAGCTAAAAGACCTCGTGGCAAAAACGGAAAAATCCTCGGAAAGCGACCCCATGACGGGGCTTAGGAACAGGAGGGGGCTGTCGGTATATATAGAAGAGAACTGGGAGCTGTGGAAGAAGGCAAAGGTAAGCATTACGTTTATGACATTGGATCTCGACGGTCTTAAGGAAATAAATGACAATTATGGCCATGACGCGGGGGATTACGCGATAAATACCGTGGCGGGGGCAGCGGATGAAGAGGTATCCTTTTACGGCGTGCTCTGCCGCATAGGCGGGGATGAATTTCTGGGCGTGATGAAGGCGGACGAAGAGAAGGCCAAAGAGGTAGAAACCAGGATATACAAGGCCCTTGATGGGATAAATGAATCATCGGGCAGGGAGTATAAATTGGGCGTTTCCATAGGCTGCCACGTGGAGGCCATGAATGAGGAAAGTACCTTCGAGGAATGCTTGAAGAAGAGCGACAAGGCCATGTACGGGGTAAAGCAGCAGCACAAAAAATCCCCCTTGTAAACCCGGTGTTTACAAGGGGGATAGGAACCATGGAAAATAGCGGAGGGGGGATTCGAACCCTCGACACCACGGGTATGAACCGTGTGCTCTCGCCAACTGAGCTACCCCGCCATCAAACTCGTGCCACGCACAAGCGACTACATTAGTATAGCACTATTGATGATAATTGTCAAGAGATATTTTTGGGAGATTTTCGAGGTGCTTTTAGGATTTTTTCGAAAATGCCCAACATGATTGAATTCGAAAGGATATTTGGAAAATGCAGGAAATAAAAGAAGCCTTGGGGTCAATAAAAGCTATCCTTAAGGCACCGGGAAAAAAAATTGGGGGCAAATGGGAAAAGCTTGACAAAAAGCATAAAATGATCCTAAAGTGTGTTGCGGCAGTCATCATCCTGGTAGTGGGGATTACATTATTTGGGGGATACAGGACGTCTTTTTACACAGAGACAGGACACCTTAAAAAGCTGTGGGCATTGATGTTTTTTGGGTCATTTTTCATCTATGTGGCAGCGGTATTTTTCAAAAATCCCTTTGGTGAGATAGTAAACACCGCGCTAAGCACCCTGATGATTGTAACGGTTCCCTTAGGCTGGTTTTTCTACATGCAGGTCTGCTTTGGAAACAGCCCATCGGACATATTGAACATGAGCTTTTTAAGGATAGCCCTGAATATGTGGATCATGCTTATGATCTTTCTTTTGGTATACGCCATAACGGTAAATACCGGGGCGGCGTTAAGGATCATGAGCTTTTTTGCGATGCTTTTTACCATAGCAAACATATACCTGTTAAAGTTTCGCCAGATACCGCTTCTTTATTCAGACCTTTCGGTCATGGGAACGGCAAAAAACGTGGCGGCGGGCTATGACTATACACCGAATCTATCCATTATTGTTTCGGTGCTTTTGTTTTTGGATGTATGTGCCGTTAGCGTTCATCTAAAAAACAACAGAGCGCATTTCAAGAAAAAACTTCCCTACAGGATTGGAATGGTCCTTCTTTGCATCCTCATGGTGACAGGCACCGTGAATGTCCTTGTTTATTCCTCCTTCCTTAAGGACAAAGGGATAAACGTAAATACTTTCCGCCCCATCAAATCATACCTTAAGAACGGCGGACCCATTTCTTTTGCCAGATCCATACAGCTTTGCATGGTGGAGGTTCCCAAGGGCTATTCCCTTTCCAAGGTGGAACAATTGCAGCAGGAATATCCGTCGGATGGGGTTTTTGATGAGGCCAATACCCCCAATGTGATAGTGGTGATGGACGAGGCGTTTTCCGACCTTTCCTACGTGGGAGACCTTGAAACCAATGAGGAGGTAATGCCTTTTTACAAGTCGTTAAAGGAAAATGCCATAAAGGGCCATGCCTATGTCTCGGTATTCGGGGGACAGACCGCAAATACCGAATACGAGTTTCTGACGGGAGATTCCAAGGCCTTTTTGCCGCAAGGCTCGACCCCGTACCAGCTGTTTGTAAAAGACGCCCTTCCTTCGCTGACCAGCCTTCTTTCGTCCCAGGGATATGAGCCGCTTTTGGCCATGCATCCCTACAAGGGATCGGGATACAACAGGATAAATGTCTATGATGCCTTCGGCTTTCAGGAATTTCTTACAGAGGACGACTTTTCCGATGAAGTGCGCCATGTGAGGAATTTCGTGTCGGATGAGGCGGATTTTGAAAGGATCATATCCGAGTATGAAAAAGCAAAAAAATCATCCGATACCCCGTTTTATATCTTCAATGTGACGATGCAAAACCACAGTCCCTATGACAAGGATTTTGATAATCTCTCATCCGATATAAAAATAACGGACGCGGATAAAAGTAATGCCGATGCGCAAAGATTCCTAAACCTTATCCATGAGTCGGATAAGGCCCTGGAAGAACTGATTTCGTATTTCGAAAGCACAGATGACCCTACCGTCATAGTATTTTTCGGGGATCACGAGCCGGGGCTTTCAGATGGATTTTATTCAAAGATAATGGGAAAATCCCTGGATGATATGTCGGCGGAGGAGTCAGAGAGGCTCTACATGGTGCCATACCTTATCTGGGCAAACTATGATATTGAAGAGAAAGAAGATGAGACAATAAGCATAAATTATTTAAAGGCAAAGATGCTTAGCGCCTGCGGAATGAGGATGAGCGGATATGACAAGTTCCTCCTTGAGATGTCAAAGGAGGTACCCCAGATAAACGCATACGGTTACTTCGGGGCAGATGGGAATTTCTATGAGATAGAAGATAATACGTCACCGTATTATGAAATGATCCAAAAATACAATTATTTAGAGTACAATCATCTTTTCGCCAAGGGAAAAAGTAGTGATATATTTGACCTTGAACAGTGAGAAAGCCTCCTTTTCTTCTGGTTCACAGGGGAGACTGACCGTATCCACATTGTAGAGCAATTCCCGGAGGATCGCTTCAGGACATGGTACCGTGTACCATTAA
>CAJOPH010000008.1 GCA_905236805.1 uncultured Eubacterium sp.
AGGCAGGTGTCGCTATGTTCATGGCGGCCCTGGATGTAGCAGAAGAGGGCAGGCAGTACGTAAAGGCTGTCGTAGGTCCTGACCAGTACCAGATGTGTGCCGACATCGCCGCATACGTGGTAGATGACAATGGCACCGATGAGGACTTTAAGGTAGTACAGATAAACGGTGTGCCTTTCCTTGAGGACTACATCGAGAGGACCGGTGGATTCCAGGATTATATGGCAGACTACCCGAACTACGACCTTACCACCGAGCCGGCTGATGCGTATTCATCACGTACGGACGCGAAGTCCTACATGGAGCAGTTCATCCAGGCCGATCCCGACATAGACATCTGCATGGGCTATGACGATGACCTGACGATGGGCGCTGTCCAGGCTATAGAGGAGGCAGGACTTACGGACCAGATCAAGGTATACTCCCTGACGGGTCAGAAGGATGCCATCCAGGCGGTCATCGATGGAAAGATGGAGCTTACGGTGATGAACCGCGCGTCGGACATCGGTGCGGGACTCGTTACGGCTATCGGTGAGTACTTTGAGACGGGCTCCACGGCTTACTATCAGAGGACTCCCCTCGTGTATATCACAAAGGACAATGCAGAGGAATATATTGATCAGGCAGAGTTCTAAACGAGTTAAATGAAGACTTAAGAACCCTCCCCATGTAAGGGGAGGGTTTTCTTTTCAGGCGCCTGTGTGGGGGAATGAATATTTTTCTTGACTTATTTGAGAAAATGTGGTATAGTAGGGGTTCGATGGAAGCGTTGGGCTTTATTTTTTTGCCTTCATTCAGGCATGAATGGGGTGAGCTATTTATCAGGAGGAAGAAAAAGTGCGCGTAAAGATAACGCTGGCGTGTACGGAGTGCAATAACAGGAACTACGACACGACCAAGGAAAAAAGAAACCATCCTGACCGAATGGAGACCAGAAAGTATTGCAAGTTTTGCCGCAGGCACACCTTGCACAAGGAAACCAAATAGGTTTGGGGGTGCATTATGGCAGAGGGAAAGGAAAAAACCGAAGCTAAGAAAAAGAGCTGGTTCGAGGGTCTAAAGTCCGAGTTCAACAAGATAGTGTGGCCGGAAAGGGATGACATCGTGAAGCAGACCACGGCAGTCGTGGCCGTATCAGTGGTGGTGGGGATCGTCATTGCGGTGATAGACACCATCCTGAAGTACGGGATAGACTACCTGGTAGCCTTGGGGTGATGTGACCTATAAGGATCCCGCCCGGGTTTTGGGGGTTACACAGCAGGCAGAGTGAGGTGCAAGTGTCCATGTCAGAAACGCAGAATGAGTCCATGCCCCTTTGGTATGTGGTTCACACATATTCGGGTTATGAGAACAAGGTGAAAGCAAATATCGAAAAGACCATTGAGAACAGGCACCTGGAGGATCAGATACTGGAGATCAGGATACCCCTGCAGGACCTGGTGGAGATAAAGGACGGTTCGAGGAAGCAGGTGAAGAAAAAGCTCTTCCCCGGGTATGTCCTTATCAACATGGTAATGAACGATGACACCTGGTACGTGGTACGAAATACCAGGGGAGTGACGGGATTCGTAGGTCCCGGCTCAAAGCCCGTGCCACTGACGGAGGCGGAGATGCGCCCCCTTGGCATAAAGGTGGAGAACGTGGAGGTAAACTTCGGAGTCGGGGATACGATAGCTGTCATCGGCGGCGTGTGGAAGGACACCGTGGGTATCGTCCAGGACATGAACATCAACAAACAGACGGTGACCATCAATGTGGAACTCTTCGGAAGGGAGACCCCGGTCGAAATAAGCTTTGCAGAAGTGCAAAAGATGAGCTGAGGCAGATTTTCTAACAGTAATGTTTTTCAGTAAAGGAGACGCATAAAAATGGCAAAAAAGGTAGAAGGGTATATAAAGCTTCAGATCCCTGCCGGAAAGGCTACTCCGGCTCCGCCCGTAGGCCCTGCGCTGGGTCAGCACGGTGTGAATATCGTGGCTTTTACGAAGGAATTTAATGCCCGTACGGCCGATCAGGGAGACACGATCATCCCTGTGGTCATTACGGTATATGCGGACAAGAGCTTTTCGTTCATTACGAAGACTCCGCCCGCCGCAGTCCTCATAAAGAAGGCTGTAAAGATACAGTCCGGTTCGGGTGAGCCGAACAGGACCAAGGTGGCGACGATCACGAAGGATCAGCTGAAGGAGATAGCGGAAACCAAGATGCCTGACTTAAACGCGGCATCGGTAGAGGCGGCCATGAGCATGATAGCGGGAACATGCAGGAGCATGGGAGTAACCGTGGCAGAGTGATCATCTAATTAAGAAAGCCTGCATTCCATCACAAAAAAACAGTGGGAGGATAACATTCCTCAATCCGTTTACCACAAGGAGGTAACATTCCCATGAAAAGAGGAAAAAAATATAAAGAGCTTGCCAAAAAGATTGAGAAAGAAAAGCTCTATGATACCAAGGAGGCCATTTCCCTCGTGAAGGGCAATGCCACCGCCAAATTCGATGAGACCATAGAAGTCCACATCCGCACGGGCTGCGACGGACGTCATGCCGAGCAGCAGATCAGGGGTGCGGTCGTACTTCCCCATGGCACGGGCAAAAAGGTAAGGGTTCTCGTGTTTGCCAAGGGAGAGAAGTTCGACGAGGCCACCAACGCCGGAGCCGACTATGTAGGAGGCGAGGAGCTCATCCCCAAGATTCAGAACGAGGGATGGTTTGAGTTTGACGTGGTAGTGGCCACGCCTGATATGATGGGCGTTGTGGGACGCCTGGGTCGTGTCCTTGGACCTAAGGGACTTATGCCAAACCCCAAGGCGGGCACGGTGACCATGGATGTCACCAAGGCCATCGAGGATATCAAGGCAGGTAAGATAGAGTACAGGCTGGACAAGACGAATATCGTCCATGTCCCTGTTGGTAAAGCTTCCTTTACTGAAGAACAATTAACCGACAATTTCAACACCATAATGGAGGCCATAGTGAAGGCAAGGCCGTCAGCCCTGAAGGGACAGTACCTTAGGAGCGTGACACTGACTTCCACTCAGGCACCCGGCGTTAAACTAAATCCTGCGCAGTTTGTACAATGATAAAGTGTGGGGAAGGTGGCTGTGAATGGTAACTGTTATTTACAGCCAAAGATCCACTCCCACTTGACAAAACGGTGGGAGTGGTGTATAATATCATACGATGTGTGCGCATAGCTCAGCTGGATAGAGCGTCTGGCTACGGACCAGAAGGTCGGGAGTTCGAATCTTCTTGCGCACGGTTTACTAGGGACAGGCAGGACACGGGGTTCTGCCTGTTTTTTGAATTTTTCTTGATGTATATTGAATTGTCTGTATATTTGGTGTATAATATCATTTGATTTTTGAGAAGAATTTGTGGGATTCCTTATGGATGAGAGATATGTATCGACAAGATAGGTGATTTTTATGCTGGATATTTTTAAGGACAGGGTAGAGATGACTATAGAACATCCCCTGGGGGTGGCTTTTGAGGTGATACCCGGAGAGAACCAGAAGCCCTCGAGGCTGATTCCCGTATACCTGATTCCGGAGATAATGGCAAAGACCGGTTATTCCCCACAGGCTCTGGAGAATGAGCCGAGTGAGGGATTTTTCCTTAATTATGATACGGAGACCAAGGAGGCGCTCTACAGCGTGGCTTTTTCCCAAAAGAGCCGGATCAGGAACAGCTATGATGCGAAGGCCGGGTGTTATCGCTGTGAATATTTCATCAACCCGGGAAAGCCGGGCTATGCCGCCTATGTCTATTTTGAGTATGAGGGAGAAGAGACCCCCGAGGCATCGGATCTCATAGAGAAGGTCCAGTACCGCATAGGGAAGCAGGCCAGGGATATGGCTACCCTAAGAGCCCTCCGCCGTGAAAAAAACACCGACAAGCTGACAGGGGTATACAATCAGTCCGCGCGTTTCGAGAAAGTGTCAGCCCTTCGGGACGAGCACAGGAACCTGGGCCTGGTGAACTTGGACCTGAACGGCCTTAAGGAAGTAAATGACAGGGAGGGTCATAATGCCGGGGACAATTTCATCTGCAAGTCGGCGGAAGCTTTGGTGGAGATGTTCGGAAGGGAATACGTGTACCGCTGCGGTGGGGATGAATTCCTCGTGATGGTACCCGACATAGAGGAAAGAAAATTCATTTCACTGGTGGAAGAGCTGGCAGCGCGAAGGGAGAAGGATGAGAATCTGAACTTTTCCATGGGGTGGGAATGGATAAATGACTCCGGCATATTGGATCTGGCCATGCTCAATGCCGACAAGAAGATGTACGCCGACAAGGAGGCCTATTACGCGGACAAATACAAGGATGTCAGAGAAATAGAAGAAAAAAACGAAGACACCAGGATATATTCAAGGCGCCTTCTTATGGAAAGGGAGAACAACTGGGTTTTCAAGCTGGGCGACTCCGATCCGGACCTGGCCATCCATATGATCGTTACCTACCTGGGAAACCTTACGCAGGCAGAAAGGGTGTCCGTCACTGAAAAAATAGAGGGCAATTACATCCGGGAGGCGTACGAATGGACAGCCACCGGACGCCCATCAGGCATGATGAAGGGGACCTTAAGGAAAGCACCTCCGGAAAGCCCTGGGAAGGAGCGGCAGAACGGAGTCCTCATGATCATTGATGACATGGAAGCATTTGCCATGAAAGACCCTGACATAGGCATGCCTTTTGTTGAAAGAGGAGTTAAGAATTTTGTATCGACCAAATTAAAATATTACGGTGACATACAGGGCTTCGTATCCATAGAGAATTACAAGGCAGACAATATCGATAAAGAATTCGGAATGTTCCTGCAGATGATGGCCCATTACATAGCTTCCATGCTGGGAGCGGCCAAGCTCATGGAGAAGCTAAAGTCTTCGGGCTACATGGACCGGCTCTTGGACATATCGGACAGGAGGGGGCTGTACAAGTATGTGGACAGCCTGGACACCACAAAGCCCATTGGTCTGGTATATGTAGACGTATATGACCTAAAGCGAGTAAATGAGGTGCTGGGACATTCGGTGGGCGATAAGCTCCTTCAGGATGTATGTCTGATCCTGAGCGGCCTGTTCGGCAGGAGCACGCTGCACAGGATGTCAGGGGACGAGATCTTGGCCGTGGTGGAGGGACTTTCCAAGGAAGACTTCAATCAATGCGTTTCGGCATTGAAGGAGACCTTTATTGAGAAGGAAATAAAGGTGGCCCTTGGCACTTTTTGGGAGGAACACTGGACGCATGAATTCGGTCAAATGGTGGATATAGCCCAGGACAAGATCAAAAAGGCCAAGAAAGCGGGATTTAGGACAGCAAAAGAGAAAGAAGTATCAGAAGAAGACGTACATGTGCCGCTGCCCGAAGGGAAGACATTTTTCAATAAGGCCCAGAAATACCTGGAGAATTCAGGAGACGAGATCTTTGATGTGGCCGTGATGGAGATAAATTTCTTCAAGCTCTACATGGATGTATTCGGAATGAATGCCGGAAACAGGATGGTGGAGATGATCGGAGGACTCCTCCGGGAGTACATCGAAGAGGCGGAAGGCGTGGCAGGATACTTGGGAAGGGATACCTTTGCCCTGGTCAGTGTGATGGACAAAAAGTCCGGAGAGAAGCTTCACGACATGATAGATTCCTGGATGAGGAGGATGAATATCTCGGAAGGCTTTTATCCCATCATAGGGCTCTGCCGCACGGACAAGAACGGAAAAATATCCACCCTCGTTGACAGGGCGCAGGAAAGCGTACGTGAGATAAAGGGCAAGTACGGCAAGCGCATAAACCTCTACGATGAAGAAATGGTGGTGCGACGCGACTCAATAGAAATGATGCTCCTGGGGGCACATGATGCCCTGAGGGAAGGGGAATTCATGTTTTATCTGCAGCCCAAGGTGGATCTGGATACCAGGGAGATAATCTCCGTGGAAGCCTTGGCCAGGTGGGAGCATGGAGGAGACATCATAGAGGCGCAGGAATTCATCCCTAACATGGCAGATAGCGGATTCCTTTTTGCCTTGGACCGCTTTATCTGGGAAGAGGTATTCAAATGGATGAAGAAGCGCATGGATGAGAATGGCGCCCTGGTTCCCGTGTCCCTGAAGATAGCGCCCTTGGATTTTTATTTCATGGACGTTCCGTCATTTTTTGAGAGTATGCTCGAGAGGTGCCATATTCCCAGGGAGCTGATAGAAATCGAATTTTCCGAAAAAGCCCTGGAGAATTCTTCGGATGCCATGAGCCGTGGAATGAAGAGGTTTGAGGACACGGGATACAAGCTGGTGGTGTCGGACTTTGGCAATGGGTATATGTCGGCAAATTCGCTGGGCAGGCTCCTTCCGTATGAGCTGAAGATGGACCGGAAATATTTTCATCTGTATTCGGATGATGAATGGGACAGCGCCATCCCAAAGGAGATCCTGCAATTTTCCGAGGGCAGGGGAGTACATGTGGTGGCGGAGCGCATAGAGACCGAAGAGGAACTAAACCAGTGGAAGAGCATAGGGTGCCGCTATGGTCAGGGATACTATCTGTACAGGCCCATGCCACCCGCGGAGCTGGGAAGGATTTTGGATGAAATGAGAAGGTAGATCAAAGTGTATATGAGAAAAGCCTCCTTGAAAGGAGGCTTTTCTTTATGCGCAGAGCTGCCGAAAGGAAGATATTGCCTGACGGCACACCGGTATTTAAGGCTACATGTTTGCCAGAAGGGCCGCTATCTCGTCCGGTGTCATGACATGGTTAGGATCATCTGACGGTGGTGCGGGTGCAGGCGCCGGCTCAGGTTCCGGTGCGGGTGCGGGCTCAGGCGCAGCTTCACCGGCATTTCCCGAATTGGGATCATATTCTTCCCCGGCCACCAAGGCGGCTATCTCCTCAGGACTCATCATCCTGTTCGGGTCATCGTCAGCAGGCTTTGGGGGCTGCGGCGCATCCTCGGGGGAAAGGTCAGCCAATGTGGGCTCGGGCTCGGGAACAGGCTCCGGCTGGGGCTCAGGTTCGGGCTCGGGTTCGGGCTCGGGTTCAGGTTCTCCTCCCGCGCCGCCTACCAGTGCCGCTATTTCCTCAGGCGTCATGACGTGATTAGGGTCATCCGAAGGAGGAGTGATGGCAGGAGCAGGCTCGGGCTCGGGAGCAGGCTCGGGCTCGGCGGCTGCAGAAGAAGTTGCTGTAGCC
>CAJOPH010000009.1 GCA_905236805.1 uncultured Eubacterium sp.
CCAGAGATGAAATTTTTCGTATTTTTTGTAGTTGGACTGTTTCAACGTATGAAGCAGGTAATAGTCTATGTACTTTAGCCCCATCCTTTCAAGGCTCGTATCAAACTGCTTCTTTGCAGACTTTTCGGTAAGGGCCAACGGGACATAGAGCTTTGTTGCCACTGTGTAGCTCTCCCTGTTTTTCCGCTCTACCAAAGCCTTTCTTGTGGCTTCCTCTGATCCCAGATAAACATGCGCGGTATCGAAATAATTAAACCCCGCATCCATAAACATGTCCACCATTTGCGCGGTCTGATCAATATCTATGGATAATCCCTTCTTGGGAAGCCTCATCAGACCAAATCCAAGCTTCCCTGCCATATCCATTGTTATCTTTTCCATGTCAAACCTCCGTATTAGGAACTGTAGAATAATAAGTTGTGCATTTGGACGAAGGATTTTCGTTCATATGCAAGGCGGCTGAATGAGTCGTAATATGTCACTTCATCCTCATAATACCAGGGATCCTCACCTTTATCCGCTGACTCTTCCGTCAACACCAGATCTTATAGTAAACGCTCCGGCAGAGAGCGCTACGGATTTTGCAAGTAAATACCCAGTATAAATGAAAAAGAGCCGATTGCCCGACTCTTTTAAATCACACAATTTTCAATTCATAGTTCGTGGGTCAGACCCAATGTTCACTATACATCCATCCCCACCATGTTGTCAGGCCTTTTTATGGATTGGAATGCCCTCAACCCCTTTCTTACCAAAGGACCTACGAAACAAAGCTGCAGGATAAGAGCCATCGGCAGGTTCGTAATCCAGATTCTAAGCCACATGGAAAAAGAATGAACTTCCTTAAAAAGGAGCATCGCTACAAGACTCATCAAAGGGCACATGATGAGGCAGATACAGATGGAGATGGCTACGGTAATATATCTTGGATGCCTTTCCATATGCAAAAGTGAAAACACTATCCCCTTGGCAAGCTTTCCTACCATGAACATCTCCAGGCAAAAAGCCACGGGAACCATAATGGGAAGCTCAGAAAGGGGAGCCACAAAACAAACGGGGTCTAACGAGCCTGTGTTAAGGGAAACATTGTACACGATCATTCCATAGACCATGACAGATGCCATAACGATTGTAAAGACTACATCCTCAAATAAATTCCTCGGCATAAAAACCTCCTTTTAATGATGTGTTGTTCGTTATCATCCAAAAGAGGAGTGTGCGTTTCCAATTACAACCATTTATTGCTTATCAGCTATGTTATTTGTTATTATAACACGTTTTCCCGGAAAATGCAAGTGCTATCATTCTTTTTTTATATTTTCAATAACCTCAGCCTTTATTTCCTCCTTGATCTCATCCATCCTATGTTATTAATCCAGAAGGTCTATCAACTGTTTTATCTTTCTCTTTTTTTCAACGGATGATGACCTGACCTTCATTATTATTTCCTTCTCGAGGGCATCATCCTCGGGAAGATTGCTCTTTCCTTCTTTATTAAAGTCATATTCCTGGCTTATGAAAAGATCCACGCTGCATCCCATGATACTCCCAATCTCCACCAAAAGATTAAGATTGGCCTTTTCCCTGCCATGTTCAATATTGCATATATAACTTGGATTTACATTCATGGATCTGGCAAGCTGGGCAAGGGTCATACGCCTGCTCTTTCGAACCATGCGTATGTTATCGCCTATTGCCTTTTCGTCCAGCTGCCTTGTAATCATAACCACAATCCCTATAAAGTAAGACCTTGTATTATAGGAAACGCATTTATTCAAGTCCGCTCCTATAAAGAGGTATATGAAACGAATCCATCACCTCACTACAATGATTATTTTACATTAGCTGTGGATAAATTAACATGACACTTCGCTAAATATTATTTAGTTATGGCTAACGTTAAGGTATAATTTTAATCTATAAAGCACTCCTCTTATTTGTAAACCTCTCATAGAGCCCGCTTTTTCCTCCTTCTTTTTTCTCCAGGCATATCTCCCCTATTTCCATGGATCTGTCCAAGGCCTTGCACATATCGTATATGGTGAGTAATGAGGCAGCTACTCCCGTCAATGCCTCCATCTCTACACCCGTTTTTCCCTTGAGCTTTACGGAACAAATGGATTTTATCTCAAGATTTTCCCCGTCCATCTCAAAATCCACAGATGCCTTGGTCAGCATCAGGGGATGGCACATCGGGATGATATCTGAAGTCTTTTTTGTAGCCATGATTCCCGCCACCCTTGCTACCCCAAGGACATCCCCCTTTTCCACAGTACCCTCTAAGATTGCCCTGTAGACTTCCTCTGACACACGGATCTTGCCGGATGCTACGGCCGTCCTTTCCGTCACATCCTTGTCTGTCACATCCACCATTACCGCATTTCCCTTTTCATCAAAATGATTTAACCCATCCATTTTTTATTTCCTTTTTATGGCTCACAAAACACCTTTTATGCTTTCTAAGTAACCGTCGCTTCATTCAACGTACCTTTACGGTCAATGTCTTTGTGGCCTTGTAATAATACTCACCTTTGGCTGAAGTGGCCTTGAATTTATACGTTCCTTTTTTTGCTTTTTTCTTTATGGTGATCTTTGCGGTCTTTCCATTTTTTAGCTTTACATATTTTTTGTTTTTTGCCTTCTTGTTTGCCCCGGTCAGGGTCACCCTGGTGCCTGATGTGGATTTGACCTTCAGCACTGTCTTTTTACCCACATAGGCGTAGTTTTGGTTGGAAAAATAAATATATGGTTCGTACTTTTCCGTGGATGACACCACTGATACGGAAGGTGTGTAAACCGGTGTACCGCTGGTTCCGGAAGATACGGTATTTTCCGTCTCCTGCCGGTGGGTGCCATCCTCCGAATCTGTATTTTCTGATTGCTGTATGCCTTCTTCCGAACCTGTATTCTCCGTTTGCCCACTATCGTCAGATGATACTTCCTCAGGTACCTGCTGACTATCATCCATCGATCCTTCCTGTTCCTGCTGACTATCGTCCGTAGATACTTCCTGTTCCTGCTGACTATCGCCCGTAGAAACTTCCTGCTC
>CAJOPH010000010.1 GCA_905236805.1 uncultured Eubacterium sp.
AAACTGCCCCCTCTTTTTTGTGACCAGTTTGTAAAAATATTCAGTCTTGTCCACATAAAGACAGTCTTCTTTTATAATGTTCTCAAATGTGTAAATAGATGTATTTATAGTTTTCATAATGATCACCACCCGTAAAAAAATGAACCCGCAGGACTACCCTGTCCCACGGGTCAATTATAGCACATATGAAAATCTAATGCAAGAACCATTGCCAAACGTTTGTTCGTAATGCTGCTGCCACCGTGAAACCGGAAGACATGTATCTTATTACTGATTGGCCTTGCTTCCCAAGGTCACATCCAGGGTGACCTCCTTGTACTGGCCGTTATCTGCCCTTGCTACCACTATCTCCACCTTGGTGCCCGACGCGTAATACTTCATGGTATCAACGAGGGCTTCCATGGAGTCTATCGTCTTTCCGTCAAAGCTGACGATGATGTCTCCCTCGATGATGCCCGCGTTGTCAGCGGCAGA
This sequence comes from uncultured Eubacterium sp., assembly GCA_905236805.1. GTDB lineage: Bacteria > Bacillota > Clostridia > Lachnospirales > Lachnospiraceae > RUG14243. The sequence continues at coordinate 475 of CAJOPH010000010.1, forward strand.
GCCCGTGACTACCTGCGATACATAAAGACCTTCGGGCAGATTGTACATCTGTGCCACCTCTGACGAGACATCCATGCCCTGTACCCCTAGGTATGCGGCATCTTCTGTAGATACTTCCTCGCGCTCTATCAGCTCGTTTATGATGGGGATGGCGGTGGAGATGGGTATCGCGTAGCCCATGCCCTCCACATCCGTGTCAGAATACTTGGCGGAGTTTATTCCGATGACCTCACCCTTTTGGTTAAGGAGGGCACCGCCCGAGTTTCCGGGGTTTATCGCCGCATCGGTCTGGAGCAGCTCATTGGTGACATTGTCTATGGTAACTTCCCTGTTAAGCGCGCTTATCACCCCCGTGGTCACGGACTGACCGTATCCCAAGGCGTTTCCTATGGCGATAGCCGCCTCACCTACCTTCAGGTTGTCAGATTCACCGAGGTCTGCCACCTCTATGGCAGAGAGCGTATCGGAGTCTATATCGTCCAGTGATACACACAGCACCGCCAGGTCATTGGATGAATCCGTCCCCTTCACCTCCACGGGTACCTCGGTATCATTGTTAAATGTAACTGTAACGGATACGGCATCCTCTATCACGTGGTTGTTCGTGACGATGTAGAGCATGTCGTTCGTGCGTGCCACTATGAAGCCGGAGCCGCAGCTGGTGGCCTCACCCATCTCCTCACCGAAAAAGTATGAGGATTCAGCCTGGTACATGCTGGTCACGGATACTATGGACGGCATGGACTTTTCCACCACGTCCGAGACATCCAGCACCACCGATGAGGACGAGGATGACTTTACGAGTCCCGTATCCGTGGCGTCCGAGGTCTCAGCCTGCGCTATCGATGAGGATGAAGAGCCCTCCACCGTGGAAGATCCCTCATCCCGCGAGCCTGATGACTGTGAGGCGATCAGCATGTTTGATCCCGTAAATACCAGGGATGCCACCACTCCGAAGGTAGCTGCCGCCGCAACGATCTTCCCGAAAAATTTTCCCTTGCCCGATCCTTGCTTTTTTTCCTTTTTGGCGGCCTGGGATGAGGCTCCGTAGTATGTTCCCTTCCGGTCCTGTGAGGAATATCCCGATGAGTAGGAGGTATTGGATGAGGATGTATACCCTCCCGTATACCCTGTCCCCCCGCCGTAGGATGATTCCTGATTGCCGTAGGATGAGCCCTGACTTCCGTAGGATGAGCCCTGATTGCTGTAGGACGAGCTCTGACTTCCGTAGGACGAGCTCTGACTTCCGTAGGACGAGCCCTGACTTCCGTAGGACGAGCCCTGACTTCCGTAGGATGAGTCCGTGCCATATGATCCGTAGGATGGGCCCGCGCTTCCCGTAAATGAGGATGCGGTATTTCCCGAAATATCATCCTGGTGGATATCGTTCGATGTGTACCTATACCCGGTATTTTCATGTCCGGTATTTTCGTATGCGGTATTTTCGTAGCCCGTGTTTTCGTGTCCGGTGTTTTCGTTGTTATTTCCATCCATCATGTTCTTGTTCTCATCATACATAGCCTTTTCTCCTTTTTATATTTTTGCCGGATTAAGGAAATGTCACGAAGTAATCCTGCCAACTCCTAAGACCCTTAAATCATTGCTTGTGGCTTTTTTCTTTTTTCAACTGACAGGATATATTTTACTATCCTTTTGTGATGCAAATGTGATATAATTTTAGTGAAATCTTGTAACAAAAACGCAAAAAAAGTGAATTTCAAAAGGAGAAAAAGTGAAATATGCTGTCAGATAAGCTTAAAAACCACGCAAAAGACCTGATAATAAAGTCTTTCAAGGCCGCCTACTCCTGCCTTCTTCGTTTTGTTCCACTCTCGGATGACATCATCATCTTTGAAAGCTCCACGGGGAATGATTTTTCCGGAAACCCAAGGGCCATCTATGAGGAAATGCTGCGAAGAAGCCTCCACAAAAAATACAGATGCCTGGTATCCCTAAAGGATCCTTCCATCCTTCTTCCTAAAGGCATCACCCCCGTAAAGAGGCGCTCATTACGATACTTTTACATCTTTGGGAGGGCACGGATATGGATCTCTGACAGCCGCATGCCCCTCTATCTGGTAAAAAGAAAGTCCGTCGCCTACATCCAGACCTGGCACGGAACCCCCCTAAAGAAGCTGGGGCTGGACATGGACAAGATCTCCATGGCGGGATTTACCGATATAGACAGGTACCACCGCAATTTCAAGGCCAATTCCTCCTATTGGGATTACCTGATCACGCAAAACCCCTATTCCACGCAAATATTTAAAAGATGTTTTGATTTTCACGGGAAATTCCTTGAGACGGGGTATCCCAGATGCGACAAGCTCTTTAAGAAAAATAACCCCCGGGACATTTCGGACATAAAAAAAAGGCTCGGTCTTCCTACCGGCAAAAAGATCATTCTTTACGCTCCCACATGGAGGGATGATGAATATATAGGGAAAAATGACTACAAATACACGGACGCGATGGATTTCAAGGCCTTGAAGGAGGCTTTCGGGGATGAATGTGTGTTTTTGTTAAAATACCATTACTTTGTCACGGAAAAAGCCGACATCTCAGAATACGAAGGCTTTGTATATGATTTTTCGAAGGAAGCAGACATTTCGGACCTGTATCTGGCAGCAGACGCCTGTGTGACGGATTACTCCTCGGTGATGTTTGACTACTGCATATTAAACCGCCCGATGTATTTTTATTGTTATGACCTAAAGCACTACAAAGACGACCTAAGGGGCTTTTATTTCGATTTTGAAACAAAAGCCCCCGGTCCCATATCCACGAACATGGATGAACTGATAAAAGATCTTCGTACGCTGGAGGCATCCCCCCGCCTAAAGGACTTTCGGGAAAAGTTCCTTGCCTTTGAGGACGGGAGTGCCTCCGGAAAAATAGTTGACCTTATCGAGAATCTTATTTAGGATCTTGTTTAGGATCTTATCTAGGCTTAAGCTTCAGCTTCAGCCTCGGTCTCTGCCTCGGCCTCAGCCCGGACTGCTGCCGCCTGATCCTCACTGACCTTGAATACGGAAAGCTCCCTGTCCATATCCTCCGCAATGGATGAAACGTTGTTAGCCGTCTCGGATATGTCTGTCATAAGGTCATTTACGATAGTTACGGACGCCGATGTCTCCTCGGTGCTGGCGGCATTCTCCTCGGCTATTGCGGAAAGGTTTCCTACCACGTCCACCACGCTCTGGCGTGCACCGTCAATATCCCTGGTCCTTCTGGATATCTCGTCAAGTCCGTCCAGGGCAGCCTCTATGCCGTCTCTCACGTCGGAGAAGATCTCACCCGTATCCTTCACGAGCTCGGACTGCTCGGCCATTACCTTCTTCACCTCTTCCATGGTGTCCACCGACTGCTGGGAGTCGGCTATAAGGGCGGCAATGACGGTGTCTATCTGCTGCGCCGAGGAAGATGACTGCTCCGCGAGCTTCTGGATCTGTGATGCCACCACGGCAAATCCCTTGCCCTGCTCGCCCGCCCTGGCGGCCTCTATGGAGGCGTTCAGGGACAGGAGGTTTGTCTCCTCCGCTATGGATGTGATGATCTCCGTGGCGGACTTTATCTTCATCGCGGATTCATTGGTGGTATTCGTCTGGTCATATATCTCATCTATGGCCCTGGAGGTCTGTTCGCCTATCGCCACGAGCTTCTCTATGACGTCCGTGACCTCGGCCGATGCCTTCTGCATGTTCTCTGACGTGGCCATGATGGATGCCGTAGCCGTCGCGGCGTCCTCTATCTGGTTTCCTATCTCTACCACCGCGCCCGACGCGTTTTCTGTCTCATCAGCCTGGGAGGTGGCGCCCTCTGCTATATCCCGTACGGCGGCCTCCACCTGGTTTACGCTGTTTAATGTCTGGCCCGACATGTCGGCCAGGTTTTCCGCAGCCTGGTAGAGGTTTTTACCATGCTCCTGCAGGGCCATCACGGCCGATGTCACGGCGTCCGTAAGGGCTACGGTAGCCTTGGCGACTATCCCGACCTCATCTGCCCTGTCCGTATACACGCGAAGCTCCTTTGCGCCTGTCATGTCCATGGACTGCGCTATCCTCTCCACTATTCCTCCTACCACGGAAAGCCCCTTGGTGCTAATAGATACTATGGCAACACAAAGTATGGCAGATGCTATGGCTTCTATGATGCATATGATCATCACCAGCCTGGAAAGGGAGTTTGTGGATGCGAATATCTCGCTCTTTAAGTCGGAGACGCACATGATAAGACCATACTCCGGCATGCTCTCGTAGCATGTGATCACCTTCCCTCCCGCCTGGGAGCTGTTATACTCCATGGTCGACGATACGGGCTCTCCCGATGTATCGGCCGCGACATTTTCCACTATGGAAAGGACATTCGAGTCCTCCGCCACCGTACCTATCAAAGTCTCGTCAGGAGCCCACACATAGGTGCCGTCGGTGCTGAGGATGTCAAGGTACGCGCTTGACCACCCGTGAAACTCCAGCTCCGAGAGTGACTCTATCATGCCCGACGCATTGATACCGCATCCCACGTATCCCGTGCCATTGCCGTCAAAATCAAATATGGGCACATAGTACACTATGACTATGGTTCCCGTGGCCTGTGAGGGCATCATTCCCCTTAGGTAACCCTGTCCTGATGACCACATCGAATCTACGCTCTCCTGAAGGGACTTTAACTTGTCAGGGTCTGTCTGTCCCATCTCCCCTATGGCCTCATGGTTGCTGTGAAGGAGCTGCTCAGAGGAATAGTCACAGACGAAGAGCCCCTCCATATTTTCGAAATCCGCGTAATACCTGTCCACCGCTGCCAGGGCCTTCGCAAACTTTGCCCTGTCGGAAGTATCCGCCATATATTCCATGATGGCATCATTTTCCGCCACACCGGTAAGGAAGGTGTCCACCTCGTCCACATAGTCGTTTACCACCTGGGCACGGGCATCCACGGCCTCCATCATCCGCTTCTGTGTGGTGTCGGTCATCGATGCCGTGGTCCTGCTGTTTACCACAAAAAAAAGCACCAAAAGACCTATGATGACCCCCGCTATGATGGTCATCGAAATCTTGACAGATAGTTTCAGATTTTTCATGTAAGTCTACCTCCTTGTCTTAGTCAACGTAAAAAAATTATGTAGTAACAATTATACACCATTATTATATATTATTCAAGTCAAAAACTATGATCACGACCCTATTCCTTCCTCCCTGGCAGCGCGTATGGCCCCTACCACACCTGCCGCCATGCGCTTTTGGTATTCATCACTTTGGAGCTTTGAAAATTCGCTTGAATTGCTCATAAAGCCCCCCTCCAAAAGAGCCACGGGCACCTTTGAGTCCCTGACTATGGCAATATCATCGCCTTCCACCAGTCCCCTGTTTCTTGCGCCCAAAATGTCGGACACCTCATTTACCAAGATCTTCGCGAGCCTTTTGGATGATTTCGTATCATCAGACTGGCTGTAGAGTGCCTCCACGCCGGATGTGGTCTGGGACTCATACCCGTCGAGGGAATTCAGGTGGAGGGATATGAAAAGGTCTGCCCCCAGGTCATTCGCGAAGCCGCTCCTGTCATACAAGGCCACGTACTCATCTTCGGTACGGGTCATATATATCCCTATGCCCTCGGCATTTAGCTCATCCTTGTACGCGTAGATATCCATCCCCACTGCAAGGACCAGAGATTCTTCCTTTACCCCTCCCCACACGGTGCCGGGAGAGTCGCTCCCGCCGTGCCCCGGATCTATCACCACCAGGTAGTCATACACGTCCCTGGGATATTTGAGGGTAAGGGTTAAGGTGTCTTTGGAGTAATCGATCACGGGCTCATAGATGTCATTTAAGGTGATCTCATACCCTGCTCCCGTCCCCCTTTCCACAAAGAGCATATCATCGATGTTTGACGATGATCCTGACAAAGGATGCTCCATGAAATAATTTCCGTCCACTCCTTCCACGTCTATGTACAATATCCTGTGCATATAGTCCATGGACACATCAACGTCATTTCGCGTAACCCCGTCATACAGCCCTATCTTAAAGACCCTGCCTTCGTCCGCGTCCTCATCTGTCTCCGAAAACATATCCCCCACCGAATTTACGTTAATGTCCTTTTCCCTCTGGGCCAAAAGCTTTTTCCCGTAAATGGTATCCAGGGGCAAAACACGCGCCGCTAAAAGCCCCACATATACGAGGATTCCCACCGAGAGGAGCAGTATGGAAAAAACGATGGTTTTTTCTTTATTCATCAAATCTAATCCCCTTCCCTGCGGGCTTAGGTCCCATGTACATATAATAATCGGTCCTTATCATCCCGTTGTATATCTTTCTTTTTTTTGCGGGCTTTTTCCCGATGGACTTTTGTATGCTCTGATCGGAGGTGATGAAATAATATGACCATGTAGGATTATCTGCCATGATCTTTTTGAGGCTTTTGTATATGGGTTCCAAGGCCTGCCTATCCTCCATCCTCTCGCCGTATGGGGGATTGGAGACCATGAAGCCGTATTTTTTGGAGGATGAAAAGCGGGATACGTCCTGCTTTTGAAAATGTATGTATCCGGAAACACCGGCTGCCCCGGCATTTTCCCTGGCCGCCCTAAGAACCTCTCCGTCCGCATCATATCCCAGGATGGTGGTATCCTCAAGGAGTCTTTTTCCTTCCTCCCTGATCTCATTTAGCTCCTCCCTCGCCTGCCTCCAGGCCTTTTCCGGGGCAATATGCGTCCATTTTTCGGAAATAAAATCCCGATTTAATCCCGGCGCCACCCTCCCCGCTATAAGGGCCGCCTCTATCGGAAAGGTACCCGACCCGCAGAACGGATCTGCCAGGATCCGCCCCGCCCCAAAGGGCGTAAGGAGTATCAGGGCGGCCGCCAAAGTCTCTGATATGGGCGCAGGCCCATGCAGCTTCCTGTAGCCCCTCTTGTGAAGCGAATCCCCGGATGTATCGAGCCCCACCGTCACCACGTCCTTTTTTACGAAGACCCTTATGGGATAGTCATCGCCCGTCTCGGGGAGGGTTTGCGTATGCAGGGATTGTTTGAGACGGTCCACTATAGCCTTTTTGCCCAGAGACTGCATGTCCTTTGGTGAAAAGAGCCTTGAATTCACGGAGGACGCCTTTTTTATCCAAAACCTCGCCTCCCTGGGTATATACTCCTCCCAGGGAAGCTTTTTCATCCCCTCGAAATATTCATCCCAGGTAAGGGCTTCATACTCCCCCACCACCAGCATCACCCTTTCCGCCGTGCGCAGGGACAAACTGGCAAGGCAGAGTGCCTTTGCGTCTGCCTCAAAGTACACTCTGCCGTCTTCGGTCTTTGCTATCTCATATCCCAGGCCGGTGATCTCCCTTTTAAGGACGGCCTCCAGTCCAAAATGGCACGGAGCCATAAACGTATATGTGGTCATGATGCCTGCCTGTGCTTTTCCACGTAGTTCTTTATGGCCTCAAAGCTCTCCTGACTCATGTCGTGTTCCATCCTGCACGCGTCTTCGATGGCCTTTTTTTTGTCTATTCCCAGTTCCATCAGCCACTCCGAAAAAAACTCATGCCTTTCGTATATCATCTCAGCTATGGACCTTCCCTCATCGGTCAGCATTATGTAGCCTGCGTCGGTCACCGTGATATAGCCTTTCTCCCTAAGGTTCTTCATAGCTACGGAGACGGAGGATTTCTTAAAATCCATCTCGGTAGCCACGTCTATGGCCCTTACCGCGGGGAGCTTTTTCCCCAGGATCAATATTGTTTCCAAATAATCTTCCGACGACTCATGCTTGGGATTTCTCATATTTATCATGCTCCTTTTGTGTGATGGGGCCTTTTTCCGCAAAAATCCGTGATCTCGTGATCCAAAATGTTTACTATGATCAGCGAATGGTTTCTATCCTGCTGCGATCCAAGTCCCTGGGGGACAGGGGATTTTTCGGATGGCCCAAGGCTACGGCGTTTACCATCCTGAAGCCTTCGGGAACGCCCGCTATTTTATTTGCCTCCGCATCCTTGTATATGGTCTGGCAAAGCCCCATGAGGTAGCAACTCCCAAGACCCTTTTCCGTAGCGGCAAGCAGCATGTTTTCCATGATGACGGCGGAGTTTTCACCGATGAAGATATCCTCGGGATGATCCTTGTGGAGGGTAAATATCAGGGTGGGCGCGCCATAGGTGGGGCTCTTGTCCATACCCATTACCTTCATGGATATTTCGCCCAGCTTTTGGATCTTTTCCGCGTCCTGTATCACCAGGAGCTTTATATTATCATACTGCCCCATGGCGGTGGGAGCAAGGTAGGCGCCGTCAAGCACGGCCTGAAGCTCTTCGTCCGTTATCTGTTCTTGCTTAAACTCCCTCGTTGACTGCCTTAATTTTAATACATCGATAAATTCCATTGTGTGTTACCTCCTTATATGAATAGCTGATCATATCCATAACCGTTCTAAAAAATATGGGGAACAGTCACTCCTCTTCCAGCATCTGTTTCATGGTCCTCCACCCCAGCATGGCGCATTTGGTACGCGCCGGCATATGGGATATGTCCATGAGGGACGCGGCTTCTTCGAGGGGCTCTAATTCATCCTCATCCGTAATCTCCCCCAGGATCATGCCGTGAAACATCTCCGAGAGCGCCACCGCCTCTTCCACGGTCTTTCCTATGATGTCATCTGCCATCATGTCCACGGAAGCCTGCGATATGGCGCAGCCCTCCCCCGTGAACATGGCGTCTGTGATCGTGCCGTTATCGAGCTTCAGCCGGAGGGTAATATCATCCCCACAGGATGGATTTACTCCCCTCAGCACCCTGTCGGGGTTCTCCATGGTGCCTTTGTGCACCGGGTTCAGGTTGTGCTCGTTTACTATTTCCCTGTAAAAAGATTTTAGTTCCATTATTTATTCCTTATTTCATCCCAAGCCCATCGTATTCCTTATCTCACTTAATTTTTCGAGGAATATGTCCACCTCTTCCAAGGTATTGTAAAAATAAAGGCTCGCCCTTGCCAGTGACCCTACATTCAGGTACTGCATGAGGGGCTGCGCGCAATGGTGGCCGGCCCTTATGCATATGCCGTCCTCGTTGAGCAGGCTCGCCAGGTCATGGGGATGGACCTTGTCCATCCTGAAAGATACTATTCCCGAATGTTTGGAAGGGTCGTCCGACCCGTAAATCGTGATATAAGAAAGCTCCTTCATCCCCTCCATCAGGCGTTTTGTAAGAAGCTCTTCCTTCCTTGCGATATTATCAAGGCCTATCTTTTTGATATAGTCTATGGCGCAAGAAAGCCCCACGGCTCCCCCGACATTCACCGTGCCTGCCTCGAATTTGTGGGGAAGCTCGGCATAGGTGGCGCTTTCTAAGGTCACATACTCTATCATCTCGCCTCCCCTGAGGAAAGGCTCTGTCTCTTCCAGGAGCTTTTTCTTTCCATAGAGGACCCCTATCCCCATGGCAGACAGCATCTTGTGCCCTGAAAAAGCGTAAAAATCAGCATCGATGTCTGACACATCCACGGGGATGTGGGGCGCGGACTGCGCGCCGTCTATCACGGCTATTCCCCCCACGGCATGTACTTTTTTTATGGCCGCCTTTACGTCGTTTGTTACGCCCAGCACATTTGACACATGCCCCAGAGCCAAAAGAGCGGTCTTTTCCGTGATCTTCTTGTCCAGCTCTTCTTCGGTGATCTCTCCTTGTTCATTGGGCTCTAATATATTGAGCCTTATCTTTTTTTCATCCCTTACCATCTGCCAGGGCAGAAGGTTTGAGTGGTGCTCTGCCACGGACAAGGTGATCTCATCGCCTTCTTTTAGGTTTTTTAATGCGTAAGCAAAGGCCACCAGGTTCAAAGACTCCGTGGCGTTCCTCGTAAAAATGATCTCCGAAGGGGTCTTTGCCCCTATGAACGATGCGACATTCTCCCTGGCGTCCTCATAGGCCTTCGTAGCCCCCACGCTCCACTCGTAAAGTCCCCTTAGGGGATTCGCGTTGGTCGTTTCGTAATACCTTGACGCCGCCTCCATGACGCATGAAGGGCTCTGGCTGGTCGCCGCATTGTCAAAATATATGACATCCTGATCAAGGATCGGAAAATCCTTGCGTGTTTCATCTAACAGGGACATTCTAAAACATCTCCTCCACCATTTCCCCTATCTTTTCCCTGATCGCCTCATCCGGTATGGCATCTGAGAGCTTTTTTAATTTGGACTTGGTGACCAGTGTCCTTGCCTCCTGTTCGGTAAGGCCCCTGGCATTCAGGTAAAAGAGTACCTCCTGCGAGATCTGACCTATGGACGCACCGTGTACACCGTCTACGTCTTCCTCGCCGCACAGGATGAGGGGTACCGACTTGTTGCTTTTTATTTCATCCAAAAAAATGATATCTTCATTTTCGGAGCCCATGGAGCCCTTGGAGCCTTTCTTGAAATCCAATGTCCCCCTGAAGGACTTTTCGGAATCCCTGTCCAAAAGGCCCGAAACCTCCATTTTACTAAAGGTCTGTTCACCGATGTGCTGCGCTATGTAATTCGTATCCTTGAGGGCTCCTTCCGGTAAATAAAATGCTCCTTTAAGATTTAACGAAGAGCCTTTCCCGATAAGGGAGGCGTTCGCTCCATTGTAAACCCTGCCTGCCCCTATGTCAAGCCTTACTATCTCTATCTGCGCATTGGGCTCCGTGGAAACCCCCAGGTCTTCATAATAGTCATAGGACCTTCCGAGGCGCTGGATGATGTAGAGCCTCACTTTGGAGTTGCCCTTCGCGTCTATCCTGATAAGGTTCAGGTAGGATGCCTTTTTGGAGGTCTTTGGAGCTTTTGAAACTTCCGAGGAGATGTCAATGACAAAGGAAGATACAGAGCCTGCCTCCGCCGATATGTAGCGTCCCTCG
>CAJOPH010000011.1 GCA_905236805.1 uncultured Eubacterium sp.
ACTTGCATAAGAATAGTTGATATTATTCAGAAGGCACATGACGGGGAGATTGATGTGCCCAGAAAGATATGCAAGGCATTATGGCTTGTTACGGGGAAGAAAAAGGAGATTTTTGATAAGGAAATCTGGCCGGTAGAGGATACCGTTAATGGTACCGTGTACCATTAAGAATCCGTTAACATATTGTTACAAATCTGCGATCAACATTTCGCCCCTCTCTCTTCAGTGGGAGGGGCATTTTGTTTGCGAAAGTTCATCGGAGCGTGTGAAATTACGTGAAGCCGCATCAATACCGGCTTTCTGGCACTTTTGAGATGCATTAAGAGATGTGATAAGATGGTGTTCATGCTACAGCAGCGAAGCGGCTTTTGTCAAGAGCAATTAGGGGGGTTCTCAAAGTGGTACTTTTATGGTATGATATGGGAGTAGAAATGTATTCGGAAGGAGTGTGATAGGTATGACCGCAGTTAAAGATCAACTGGCGCAGCACAGAAGAGAACTCGTCAGGTCTGGAAAATACGTCAGATCATTTGTCCGCACGCATGAGGAAATCGATGCAGAGATAAGGGAGATGCGCAACGATGAGCGATTTTAAGAAAGTGTTCTTCGATACCTTAATGGTACACGGTACCATGACCTGAAGCTGTCAGAGGAGCAAAAATTGATGATAAAAGTGTTATTTGTCTGCCACGGCAATATCTGCCGCTCACCAATGGCAGAATTTATTATGAAAGATATGGTTAAGCGCAAAGGCTTAGAGGACGAATTTTTTATAGCATCCGCCGCCACCAGCAGTGAGGAAATATGGAACAAAGTGGGCAATCCTGTATATCCCCCCGCAAGAGAGGAACTGGCCAGGCATGGCATTTCCTGCGAAGGAAAGAGAGCCGTTCAATTGCAAAAATCTGATTATGATAAGTATGATCATCTGATTGGCATGGAACAGCAAAATATCCGAAACATGCTGCGGATATTGGGATCTGACCCACAGGGAAAACTGTCGCTTTTGATGGATTATACGGATCGGCCCGGAGATATATCTGATCCCTGGTATACAAATAATTTCTCTCGTACATATGAAGATGTGAGTGAGGGTTGTTGCGGATTGCTTGAGCACATCGAACAAACGTATCATTCACTGTAACTCCTGTCTTGTCACCTGTTAAGATATGTGTTATAATATCTGTAAAGACAGGTTTTTTTTCACCATAAAAGGTACATTATATGAATACGGATGTTTTGATCGCGGGAACGGGGTGCTCCGGCCTGTATGCAGCGCTAAATCTTCCCAAGGATATGAATATACTCATGATAACGAAATCAGACCTTGAGTCATCGGATTCATTTTTGGCACAGGGCGGCATCTGCGTGCTTAGGGATGAAGATGACTATGATTCGTATTTTGAGGATACGATGAAGGCAGGTCATTACGAGAATGACTCAAAGTCTGTGGAGATCATGATCAGATGCTCCAGGGAGGTGATCTCGGACCTCATTTCCTATGGCACGTCTTTTCAGAGAAACGCCCATGGAGAGCTGGTGTTTACCAGGGAGGGGGCACACTCCAGGAACAGGATAGCCTTCCACGAAGACGAGACCGGAAAGGAGATCACCTCACATCTGCTTGAGGCGGTAAAGAGCCTCCCCAACGTCACTTTGATGGAATATACCACATTGCTGGATGTGGCGGAGGAGGGTTCAAGGTGCAGGGGCGCCGTGATAGAAAAGAAGGACGGCACGCTGGATGTGGTTAAATCATACTTTACCATTTTGGCTACGGGCGGAGTCGGAGGGCTTTACGAGCATTCCACGAATTTCCCTCATCTGACGGGGGATGCGCTGGGGATAGCATTGCGTCATGGGATTGCCTTAAGGAACCCTGACTATGTACAGTTTCATCCGACGACATTTTACACCGGTGAGAAGGGGACAAGGAGCTTTTTGATATCGGAGTCTGTCAGGGGTGAGGGCGCAAAGCTCTATGACGGTGAAAACAAAAGGTTCGTGGATGAGCTTCTCCCCAGGGACAAGGTAACGGCCGCCATCAGGAAAAAGATGAGAGATCAGGGGATAGACCATGTGTGGGAGGATCTTTCCACCATTCCTCCCGATGAATTGGAGCATCATTTCCCGAACATAGTTTCGTACTGTAAATCAAAAGGATACGACGTAAACAAGATTCCCATACCCGTCGTCCCCGCTCAGCACTATTTTATGGGTGGCATAGAGGTAGACCATGATAGCAGGACACGTCTGGAAGGGCTCTATGCGGTGGGGGAGACCGCCTGCAATGGGGTTCACGGGAAAAACCGCCTGGCCTCCAATTCACTATTGGAGAGTCTCGTATTTGCCAGAAGGGCGGCGAAGGACATAGAGTGGGAATGGAATGAGAAGAGGATATGCAAAGACGATTTAAATATTTCTCCGGACCTTTCCAAATACAACGCATCTTACAAGGAAGAGAACAAGAATAATATAAAAAAAGCCCTGGGGCTGTAAGGAGGTAGGAATAAATGCAGGATCCGGTTTCATTTTTTGTCAATGCCGACAAATACATCAGGTCAGCCCTTCAGGAGGATATCACATCGGAGGATGTGACCACGAATTCCATCATGCGAAAGGCCACAATGGGCGCATGTGAGCTCATAGCCAAGCAGGACGGGGTGATTTGTGGGCTGAAGGTGTTCGAACGCGTATTTACAATGCTTGACCACAAAGTAGAAATATCATTCAACTTTGAAGACGGGGACGAGGTGCACTCCGGGGATCTTATGGCCAGATTAAAAGGAGATATAAGAATACTTCTCCAAGCCGAAAGGACGGCGCTTAATTACCTTCAGAGAATGAGCGGCATAGCCACCTATACCAGGGAGGCGGTATCTTTGTTGGAAGGAACATCCATAACGCTCCTTGATACCAGAAAGACCACGCCTAACATGAGGATTTTTGAGAAATATGCCGTAAAGACGGGGGGTGGCTGCAACCACAGGTTCAATCTTTCCGATGGGGTCCTGCTGAAGGACAATCATATCGGGGCGGCCGGAGGCGTTGCAAAGGCGATAAAAATGGCAAAGGAGTATGCTTCCCCTGTACGTAAAATAGAGGTAGAGGTAGAAAATTTAGACATGGTTAAAGAAGCCGTTGAAGCCGGGGCTGACATAATAATGCTGGATAATATGTCGATTAAAGAAATGGATGAGGGGATTTCCTTCATTAACGGAAGGTGTAAAATCGAGATTTCCGGTAACGTCACCAAAGAAAAAATAGAGCAGATAAGGCACTTGAAGGTGGACTATATTTCTTCGGGCGCACTGACCCACAGCGCCCCGATCCTGGATCTGTCACTTAAAAACATGAGGCAGGTGTAAAAAGATTAAGTCTAACATTAGTTAATGTGGTGATGCGGCATGAATACTGAAGAAAGAAGAAATGAAATCATAAATTTATTAAAGGCGAGCGACATAATATCGGGCTCTGCCCTTTCATCGGTGCTGAATGTTTCCAGGCAGGTGGTCGTTCAGGACATAGCCATATTGCGGGCGGAGGGTTATGACATAATATCCACCAGCAGGGGATACATGCTGGAGGATGAGCCGCATAAAGGGGAGTCCTCACGCGTGTTCAAGCTGTTTTGCGATGACGGGGATGTGGAGGAGGAGCTCTCCATCATAGTGGACATGGGAGGAAGGGTGTCGGACGTGTTCATTTATCACAGGGTATACGGAATACTTCACTCCGACATCAATATTAAATCAAGGCTCGATATTGAGCGTTATGTAAACAAGATCGCGTCGGGTCATTCCGACTACCTGAAAAATATTACATCAGGATATCATTACCACACCGTACTTGCGGACAATATTGATAATCTGGATTTAATACAGAGAAAATTAGGAGATGCAGGATTTCTTGCACCGCTCCAGGATTATGAGCCCGTAGACTTCTGGGGTGAAAAGGAGTGAAAAGGGGCGAAAAGGAGTGAACACATAAAATTTACAGTAGTTTGCTTGACAGTGGGGTACTAAAATATTATAATAAGGCTTTGATTTTTTTGGATTTTTCTTTTCCCAAGGGAGAACCATCATGGATATTTCAGAAATACAAGAACAAATACGAAGGCTCAAGGAAGAAAAGGACTTTTGTATCCTGGTTCACGCCTACCAGGGGCATGAGATCTGGGAGGTGGCAGATTACGTGGGAGACTCCTACGGGCTGGCGGTAAATGCCACAAAGACCCAAAGGAAAAACGTGATCATGTGCGGAGTCCGTTTCATGGCGGAGACGGTAAAGACCCTTTCCCCTGAAAAAAGGGTCTTTCTTTCAAACCCGATGGCAGGATGCCCCATGGCAGACCAGATGACGGCAGAGGATGTCATAAGGCTGAAAAAAGAGCATCCCGGCTATGACGTGTGCGCATATATCAATACCACGGCAGAGCTAAAGACACAGTGTGACGTCATAGTCACATCGTCTTCCGCGGTAAAGATCCTTAAGAATTATCCATCCGACAAGATCATATTCGTTCCTGATCCAAACCTGGGCGGATGGGTGAAAGACCGGATGCCGGAAAAGGATTTTGTCCTGGTAAAAGGGGGGTGCCCCACGCATATGAACATGAAGCCTTCAGATATAAAGAAGGTAAAAAAAGAGCACCCGAACGCCCTGTTGCTCGCGCATCCCGAGTGCCTCTCTGAGGTGGTGGGGATGGCGGATTACGTGGGATCTACCACCGGCATCATGGATTACGCAAAGGAGTCTGACGCCGGTGAATTCATCATAGCCACGGAGCAGTCCATTGTTGAACATCTTCAGATCATGGCTCCGACCAAAAAGTTCTATCTGGCTTCAATAATGGCCGTTTGTCATAACATGAAGGTTACGAGCCTGATGGATGTCCTTAATGTCCTAAAAGGACAGGGGGGAGAGGAGATCATCATGGACAAAGCACTGATAGAAGAGTCCAGGCGTCCTATTGACAGGATGATAGAGCTTGGCGGATGAAGCTAAAAGGAAATTAAACAAACAACCATGTTACAATATTTCAAAGAAAAAATGGGACTTATGAAGCACAGTCCCGAAATGATCGACATTCTGGATGAGAGGAACGTGAAGGTGAGCACCTACCTCACCCTGGTGATGGTTGCGATGGCTTTTTTTGTCATGTTTAACACACTGATGGACAGGGGGAGACCTGCGGATAAATTGAGGGAGGATATGACAACATCTGTCGAATCCCAGGAAGACTCCTCCTTTGACCCGGCGCAGGAGCTTCCTGAAAAAGGAGATTATACTTCCGGGTCGGGAGCCATCATGGGCTCTATGAGTGTCATTTTTGGCTCAAACGACGAGAGCGATACCAGCATTATTTTGTCCTGCCTCATGGTGGCCGGGGTAAATGGCGTAATATTTTTGTATTGCCTTATATCCAGGCTGAGAAAAAGGAAAAATCACAATATAGCAATGGCTGTCACCTACCTGCAGCCTTTGTTTGCGTCATTTTGGTCGAGCTACATGTTTTTTCAAAACGGGGGAAGGAGCCTTGTCATCTATCTGATAGCGCAGGCCCTCATCCCGGCATTTATAATAGTAAGGCCCATTTTTGAATTGCTCAATGTATCGATCAGCTTTTTGGCACTGATAGGCCTTTCCATGAATTTTTCGAGCCTCAGCAGGCAGTCCATCTACAATATCGTGGCGTTTTTCATACTGACTAATTTTCTTTGCATTGCCAGGTACAATGAGCGTCTGACAGAGGTGAAGGCACTCATAAGGGTAAATGAGATTTCGATGCATGATGAGCTTTCGGGTCTGCAGAACAGGTACGCCCTGAAGGAGAGGGTGGAGGAATACCTGGGAAGGGATGCCATCCTCCTGATGATGGACCTCGATGATTTCAAATATTACAATGATGCCTTCGGACATGACTTTGGAGACCAGGTCATAAAGAGGTTTGCGGATGCCATCAGAAAGTATTTCAGGGAGAAGGATATATTCAGATATGGCGGGGACGAATTTCTGGTCCTGGTGAGCGGCATGGCCGAGGATGATTTCATGGAGAGGCTTGGCAAATGCCGGGAGGATATAGCCTCCATAGAGATAGACGATCATTCGGAGCTTTGTATCACCTCATCGTGCGGATATGTATGTGGGAGGATAGACTCATGGGAAACCATGAAGGTGATGACGTCCCTGGCAGACCAGAATCTATACAAGGCAAAGCGTCTGGGCAAGGACAGGGTCATAAAGGCCGAAGATTCGGAGCTGGAGGATGCAGACCTCAGGCTGAAAAACTGGGATCAGGTCTACAAGGCCTCGGACATGGATATCCTGACGGGTCTGCCCAACAAGGTGCATTTCTTTAATCGTATTTCAAAGATCATCACCACCGAGAAGGATCTGTCAAAGCTCGTTATGATATACATAAACCTGGAAAATTTCAGGCTGTTTAATAAGGAAAATGGATTTGACAGGGGCGATGAGCTGTTGTGCAGGGTGGCAGACTCCCTCCGGGAAAACTTTAGTGGTGATTTGATTTCACGCTTCGGTGAAGACCACTTCGTGATCCTGACCCAGAGGCAGGGAGCCCTGGACAGGGTGAAAAACGCCCATACGGAGGCCATGGACCTGGGGGATGGCTACCATGTCGAGACCAAATCAGGCATCGCGGTATTCAGGAAGGACGACAAAGACGTGGCAAAGGTTTGCGACAGGGCCTTGCTTGCGTGCAATTACATACGTGGAAAGTATGACACGTATTACAGGTTTTATGATACTTCCATAGACAAGGAAATCCATGACAAGCACTACTATGTAAAAAACCTCACGGAGGCCTTGGAAAATGACCAGCTGGAGGTCTACTATCAGCCCATAGTCCGCCTTATCACGGGAAAGATGTGTGACACGGAGGCGCTGGTCCGTTGGACGAACAAGGAGCTGGGGCTCGTATCTCCCTCACAGTTCATTCCCGTCCTGGAAGAGACCCACATGATACACAGGGTGGACTGCTATGTCATAGACAAGGTCTGCCAGGATATAGCCTACCTCAGATCCAGGGGAAAGCCCGTGGTGCCTGTATCCATAAACCTTTCAAGGATAGACTTCCAGGTATGTGATATCTGTCAGGTAATAGAGGAGGCAGTCTTTAAGTACAGGGTTCCGAAAGAATTATTACATTTCGAATTAACAGAAACGGTGCTTCATGATTCCTCCGATGAGCTGCGAAGTCACGTGCAAAAGATCCAGAACATAGGCTATGAGGTCTGGATGGATGACTTTGGGAGCGGCTATTCTTCATTAAACATATTGAAAAATTACAATTTCAACGTATTGAAGATAGATATGGAGTTCCTTGCGGACTTTGGGGTCAATAAAAAGTCCAGGAAGATGTTAAGGGTCATCATAAACATGGCCAAGGAGATGGGCATACAGTCGCTGGTGGAAGGCGTAGAGACCAGGGAGCAGATGGAATACCTAAGGAGTATCGGGTGCGAAAAGGCGCAGGGGTACTACTATGCCCGTCCTACCCAGCTGGAGAATTTCAAGATCAGCGGGGGTGAGCGCATAGAGGCTGAGGACATAGAGCTGAAGGATTACTACGACAAGATAGGGCGCGTGAACCTTCTGTCAAAGTCCATTGCGTTTGACAAGGATTACTATGACATAACGGCCGAAAACCCCTTTGTGGGGCTGCCCATATGCATTTACGAATATATCGACGATGTGGTGTCCTACCTGACCATAAATGACGAATACGAAAAAGTCCTTAAGGAATCCATCGCGGGCTCGCTGGAGCATTCGGAGGAGATGCTAAATGACCCGGCTGTTCCTGAGTACAAGGTGATAAGGGAGACCTTCAAAAAGTGCATAGAAACAAAGCAGCAGGTATCCATGGAATTCACACCGGATGCCAAGAATAAGTACGTGGTCTACATGAACTGCGTGGCATCACATAATGACAGGCATGCGGTCTATGCGATAGGCTTAAGGAATGCGTGATGATCATAGGGCGTTACCGTTTAATCAAATGAGGATATAATAATGGAAACTGACATTTTCACTAACAAACAGATGCTTAAGTGGCTCTCTTACCTGGCGGATGTGGCCAGGGTTCCCGTGGACAGGGTGAAGATCCTGGATGATTCTTTGGGCAAATGCAATGTTCTCCCCGCGATAGAGACCAATAAATTCGTGATTTTATTTACCAACGGCAATGACGGGGGGATATGTTACGATATCTGGGCAGCGGGTCATGAGAAATGCAAGGTATTGGTGGGTCATGGATTAGAGCCCACGGGTCGCCATGAGGTCCTTACCATAGCCGACATGATAGAAGATGAGATAAAAAGGCCATGCGTCCTTTTCATAGAAAATCCTGATGCGCGGGAGTCCTACAAGATAGGAATAGACAATGACAATTTTGCCAGGGGACCCATACACTATGTGGGAAACGAGATCAGGGCGGTCATAATGACGATGCTGAGCGTAGACAGTGAGGACTGCCTGCTTTTGGTGAGTGCCGAGTCCATAGTGGCAGAGGCCGCCATGATGGCACCTGAGGGCACCATCATAGCCGTGGAGCCTGATCCGGGTTCTTTGGTCTCCATGAGGGAAAACGTAGAAAAATTCGGGCTCCGCAACGTACCGATAGTGACTGATGTGAAAAAGGAAAGCCTAAAAGACCTTCCCACGCCCCGCCTGTCATTCATAGTGGCGACGGAGGAGCTCGAGGACCAGATACGAGACCTTCTCAAGAAGAATCCAAAAATGCAGTTCATCATATATACATTGGAACTGGACGTACTCTCCCAGATCAAGGGGATAT
This sequence comes from uncultured Eubacterium sp., assembly GCA_905236805.1. GTDB lineage: Bacteria > Bacillota > Clostridia > Lachnospirales > Lachnospiraceae > RUG14243. Next base: position 8,822 of record CAJOPH010000011.1, read on the forward strand.
TCGAGAGGCATGGCATACACAACCTGCGCGTCACACAGATTACCGTCGCAAAGACAAATGAAGATTCAATGTTTGTGACCCAGCCCACGCCTTGGCTGATAATGGGTGAGGCGTGAGGCTGGAGAGACGACACACCGGTATGAATAGCAAATATGACAGAATAAATGTTGTATAAATATTTATGCGAAAGGATTTGATTCATAAAAATGGGTTTGATAGAAAAGATTTTTGGGACTCACAGCGAGAGGGAGATAAAGCTGATTCGTAAGCAGGTGGACAGGATCTTGTCCATGGATGATCAGATGCAGAAGCTCTCGGACGATGAATTAAAAGGGAAAACAGAAGAATTTAAAGAAAGATTAGATAAAGGGGAGACCCTGGACGACATTCTTCCGGAAGCCTTTGCCACGGTGAGGGAGGCCGCAGACAGGGTGCTTGGCATGAAGCATTACGAGGTACAGCTGATGGGAGGCATCATCCTCCATCAGGGACGTATCGCGGAGATGCGTACCGGTGAGGGAAAGACCCTGGTATCCACGCTTCCCGCATACCTCAACGCCCTGGAGGGAAAGGGCGTTCATATCATCACTGTAAATGACTACCTGGCAAAGCGTGATGCGGAATGGATGGGGCAGGTACATGAGTTTTTGGGGCTTTCGGTGGGGGTCGTGCTAAACAGCATGGAGCCATCCGAGCGCCAGGAAGCGTATAATTGCGATATAACATACATCACGAACAATGAAGATGGCTTTGATTACCTTAGGGACAACATGGTAATCTACGAAAACCAGTTGGTCCAGAGGGGATTGCACTATGCCATCATCGATGAGGTGGACTCGGTGCTCATAGACGAGGCCCGCACGCCTCTGATCATTTCCGGACAAAGCGGCAAGTCTACCCAGCTCTATGAGGCCTGTGACATATTGGCCAGGCAGCTTCAGAAAGGCGAGGCATCGGGAGAGTTTTCCAAGATGGATGCCATAATGGGCGTGGAAATAGAAGAAAGCGGTGACTTTATCGTCAATGAAAAAGACAAGATAGTAAACCTGACCTTGGACGGCGTGAGGAAGGTGGAGCAGTTTTTCCATATAGAAAACCTGGCGGACGCGGAAAACCTAGAGATCCAGCACAATATCATCCTGGCCCTGAGGGCACACAACCTGATGCACAGGGATCAGGATTACGTGGTAAAAGATGACGAGGTGCTGATCGTAGATGAGTTTACGGGCAGGATCATGCCGGGCCGCCGGTATTCAGATGGTCTCCATCAGGCGATAGAGGCAAAGGAGCACGTGAAGGTAAAGAGAGAGTCCAAGACACTCGCCACCATCACCTTCCAGAACTTTTTCAACAAATACGACAAGAAATGCGGCATGACAGGTACCGCCCTTACCGAGGAGAAGGAGTTTCGGGAGATATATGGGATGGACGTCATCGAGATTCCGACGAACAAGCCCGTCATCAGGGTCGACAAGGAAGATGCCGTCTACAAGTCCCAGAAGGAAAAGTTCCATGCGGTGATAGAGTCCATAAAGGAGGCTCACGAAAAGGGACAGCCCGTTCTGGTCGGCACCATCACGATAGAGACATCAGAGCTCCTAAGCCAGATGCTCCGCAGGGAAGGCATACAGCATCAGGTCCTCAACGCAAAGTTCCATGAGAAGGAGGCCGAGATCGTGGCCCATGCCGGGGAAGAGGGCATGGTCACCATAGCCACCAACATGGCAGGCCGTGGTACCGACATAAAGCTTGATGAGGCGGCCACCAAGGCCGGGGGTCTTAAAATCATAGGAACCGAGCGGCATGAGTCGAGGCGTATAGACAACCAGCTAAGGGGCCGTTCCGGCCGCCAGGGGGATCCCGGGGAATCACAGTTTTTCCTTTCACTGGAGGACAATCTCCTTCGCCTCTTTGGGTCGGAGCGCATGATTTCGATGTTCAATGCCTTGGGAGTGCCCGAGAATGAGCAGATCCAGCACAAGATGCTTTCAAAATCCATAGAAAGCGCACAACAGAAAATAGAGACGAACAACTTCGGCATCAGGAAAAACCTCCTGGAGTACGACCAGGTCATGAACGAGCAAAGGGAAATCATCTATGACGAAAGACGCAGGGTCCTGGACGGGGAAAACATGCGTGGAGCTATATTAAATATGGCTTCTACTTTCGTAGAGGGTGCAGTAGACAGTGCGATTGCCACGGATGTTGAGCCGCAGGAAAGAGATCTGGAGGAATTCAATGAGCTGCTTTGCCCTGTCATTCCCGTAAAGCCCCTTACCCATGAAGACACGGATTCCATGAACGCGGACGAGATAAAGCAGAAGGTCAAGGAAGAGGCCCTTAAGCTCTATGAGGAGAAGGAAGCCCAGTTCCCCGAGCCCGAGGCCATAAGGGAGTTAGAGCGCGTGATCCTCCTCAAGGTGATAGACAGAAAGTGGATGGATCATATAGACGACATGGATCAGCTCCGGCAGGGAATAGGACTGCAGGCTTACGGACAGAAGGATCCCCTCGTGGAATACAAGCTGGCGGGCTTTGAGATGTTCGATTCCCTGATAGGGAATATCAATGAGGACGTGTTAAGGCTTATGTATCACGTAAGGATCGAGCAAAAAGACCAAAAGCGTGAAGAGGTAGCCAAGGTGACGGGAACCAACAAGGACGAATCGGTTTCCAAAGGGCCGAAGGTCCGCAAGGAAGCCAAGATATATCCAAACGATCCTTGTCCCTGTGGGAGCGGGAAGAAGTACAAACACTGCCACGGAAGGATGGCAGGCTAAACATAAAAAAGATTGAGGGCGGCAGTACCTGTCGCCTTTATTTTTATACACTATGAGCAGGAAGAGGAGCGGATTGCGGATATCATTGACATAAAGTGCAAATACGATTAAACCCGGAAAAAACGCTCATAACGAAACAATAGGGTCATCACAGATTTTTATGGGTTTAATAAATTTTTAACATGGCATTCCAAAAAGAAATGAGTGAATGAGCGCATGAAAAAACTGGGATAAACAGAAAAGTTTAATGGATAGATATTTTGTGAGAAAGTTAAAACAAATTTACGTTTGGGGCATATCAAAACGGTTCGGATGAAAAAGTGTAGGATTAAACTACTTGGTCAAAAATGTAAACGGATATGATAACTTTCAGAAAAAAGGAGATTTAATATGAAGCTGATACACACATCAGACCTGCATCTGGGGGCAGATCTTCATGAGATGCTGGGAGAAAGGAAGGGCGACATACGACGGGGCGAGCTGGAGGAGACCTTCGACAGGATGGTGGATTACGCACGGCAAAACGGTGTAAGGGGGATCCTCATCGCCGGCGACCTCTTTGACGGCAGGGATGTGGACAAAGATTTATTGAAACGTATATTAACAAAAATCGGAGATATCCCCGAAGTGGTTTTCTTCTATGTTCACGGGATACATGACGACCTCGCAAACAACCTGGAAGAACAAAAGATCAAGGCACCCGAAAACCTCTATCTCTTCGGAAATGAATGGGAGAGCGTGGAGCTTTCGTCGTTGGACGGTGAACAGATCGTGATAGTGACGGGGGCAAATATCACCATGGAAAACAGGCAAAAGTTATACGACAGCCTGTCATTATATCCTGTTTATACTAACATAGTCCTCATGAACGGGCAGTTAGAGCGTTTTGCGGAGGACGGAAAGAGGAAGCTCATAGATATAGCCTCCCTGCGTTACAAGACGATAAACTACCTGGCGCTCGGGTACGAACACGAATACGGACATGGTCCCTTGCAGAATGTGGGGGAATTTTGTTACAGCGGATGCCTGGAAGGCAAGGATTTTTCCGAGTGCGGTGAGAAGGGCTTTGTGCTGCTGGAGGCGGACGGAACCACGAAGATGATGGAGAAAAACAGGCGGGTGACCAAAAAATTCATACCATTTGCCCACAGGAAATGCTATGAGATAGTGGTGGACCTTTCGTATGTTTCTACCTATCAAAGGATGATGGAGAAGATACGCGATCAGGTGATGCAGGAGAATTGCAAGAAACAAGACCTTGTGAGGGTAGTGCTGGATTCTTCTTCAAAGTACCTAAGCCTTGACCTTTCAGGCGTAGACCTTGATGAGGCGAAAAAAGACATGGGAAGTGGGTTCTTTCATATAGAGATGGCCGTCAGGTGAATGGGATGCATACCCGTCGGCACAAATAACAAAATAAATGGAAAATCAATAAAAATTCTAAAGAAATTATAAAAAAAATATAAAATTTCCATAAAAATTGTACCTTTTCCTAAAAAAAAGTACTTGAATGATAGGGGAAAAAGTGAAATAATTCATAGTACAAAAAAAGTGCATTATGTGCGTTGTTTTTAGGAGGTATTATTATGTTTAAGGGAAAATTCGGTCGTTATACGATCGCATTCTTAATCCTGGGCGTTGTGTACATGTTCATGTACTCAGGACTACAGAATGACCAGATTAACATCATCCAGGGCTTTTCGGCGTGGACGAATGCCGCTACGCTGGCTCCGATGACAGTCGGTAACTTAGTGTGTATAGTTCTTTCATTTGTCTATGGTACTCTCTTCATAAAGATAGGACCAAAGAAGACACTGATTCCGTGCATCTGCCTTTCGGCTTTGGGCTGCCTTGGGTTGGTAGCCGCTAACGGTCTTGCATCCGTAAACGGTGTGGATCTTGCTTCCGTGGCAGCTAACGGAGAGATCGCACATGGTAATTACACCCTGTATGCGATATCACTTTTCGTAATCCGTTGTACCTGTATGTGTTTCCAGCTTTCGGGATTCATGTTCGCATCCAACTGGTTCATCCGTTACAGGGGCCGCGTGCTTGGTATCATTACCTTGGGTTCACCCCTCTTTTCTGTAATAGGTACATCGGTAATGACCACGTTCATTTCCAAGAGCTTGAACGGTGACTACCGTCCCTTCTATGTAGGAATCACGGTGGTACTCGTGCTCGTTGCAGTGCTTACCGCACTTCTTCTTAAGGACAAGCCCGAGGATGCGGGTCTTTATCCTGACGGTGCTGACCATGCTCCCGCTTCCGAGGAGGGTGATCAGGACGGTGACGTGGCTTCCGTAGGCGAGATTCTTTCCATGTCTAAGACTTGGGTGATGATCATAAACTTCGGCTGCTTTAACTTCATCATCAATGCCTGCATGGCTTCCATGGTGGCATGGTTCACACACCTTGCGGTAGCAAACGTGGATATGGTACAGAAGGGCATCATGGCCGACATGTTCAACGGCATGGGTGGTCTTGAGGGCGCAGGTGCCATGGTTCTCTTCGTAGGTCAGGCTACCAGGTGGCTGTCCGTAGGCGCTATCTTAGGTATCCCCCTTTCTTTCCTCTTTGGTGTCATCGATGACAAGCTTGGTACCCCCATCGCCTGCATCGCACTTGGTATCACGGAGTTCATCCCTGTTACGGGTCTTCTCGTTCAGAAGGCAGCCGTACAGTCCACGGGTTCGTGTAACGTTCCCATGCTGATACTGTGGGGCATCGGTGTAGCCTGCATGACAGGTGGTGTGCCTACCATGAACCCGGCATCTGTAGGATATGCGTTCGGACGTCGTGAGTTCGCGAACGGACAGCGTGTGGTTATGTCACTGCAGCTGATCCCGATGGCTTTCTCGGCACAGATTATGGCTTCCCTGATAAATAGCAGCAATGATATCTCCGGATGGATCTTGTGCTATGTTATCATCATCGTAGGTATCCTCTTCTGCCTCCCGATGTTCAAGTGGGGCGATGCGATGGCTGCCGATCGTGATGGCGCGAAGAAATAATCGCAAAATATATTGACATATACAGGGTTTTTACTGTATAATATAGAACGTGACGGGGGGGAGGATGGTTCTCCCCCCCTCGTATGCAGATGTAGTTCAGTGGCAGAACACCAGCTTCCCAAGCTGGATATGCGGGTTCGATTCCCGTCATCTGCTTACTATCTAAAGATCACAAGGGGCTATATGTAGCTGGGAGCTCGCTCGCAAGTACATATAGCCCCTTATGAGTTTGAATGGCAGCACTTGAGGGCGCAAAGACAAAATGTGAGGATGCAAAATGCAGATATATGAAGAACTTCAAAAACGGGGGCTTTTGGCTCAGGTTACGGACGAGAAAGAGATTCGTGATTTAATAAATGGCGGCAAGGCCAAATTTTACATAGGTTTCGATCCCACGGCAGACTCCCTGCACGTAGGGCATTTCATGGCGTTGTGCCTGATGAAGAGGCTTCAGGAGGCAGGAAACACCCCCATAGCCCTCCTCGGCGGAGGAACCGGCATGATAGGGGATCCTTCCGGCAGGACCGACATGCGGCAGATGATGACGGAAGAGACCATAGACCATAATATAGCATGCTTCAAGGAGCAGATAGGAAGGTTTATAGATTTTTCCGATGGCAAGGCCTATCTGGTAAACAATGCCGACTGGCTGATGGACCTTAACTACATAGGGCTGTTAAGGGACGTGGGGGCGCATTTTTCCGTAAACAGGATGCTTGCGGCAGAGTGCTACAAACAGCGCATGGAAAGGGGCCTTAGCTTCCTCGAATTCAACTACATGATCATGCAGGCCTATGATTTTTACAGGCTCTATACGGACTATGGCTGCAACATGCAGTTCGGGGGGGATGACCAGTGGTCCAATATGCTGGCCGGCACCGAGCTAATAAGGAGAAAGCTGGGGAAGGACGCCTACGCCATGACCATCACCCTTCTTCTTAATTCCGAGGGAAAAAAGATGGGAAAGACCCAGTCGGGCGCCGTGTGGCTTGACCCCAACAAGACTTCACCGTTCGAATTCTACCAGTACTGGAGGAACGTGGCAGATGGGGATGTATTAAAGTGCATCCGCATGTTGACATTTATCCCGGTGGAAGAAATAGACAGGATGGATTCTTGGGAAGGCGCGAAGCTGAACGAAGCAAAGGAAATATTAGCTTTTGAATTAACATCCCTCGTGCACGGTGAGGAGGAAGCGGCGAAGGCCAGGGAAGGAGCCAGGGCACTCTTCGGCGGGGGAAAAAGTAATGCGAATATCCCGTCATATGAGCTAAGGGAGGAGGATTTTACGGATGGGAAAATAGACGTGATATCCGTCCTTACAGCCTCGGGTCTCGTATCTTCCCGTTCCGAAGGAAGAAGGGCCATAGAGCAGGGCGGGGTGAAGGTAGATGACGAGAAGGTGACGGATGTTAAAGCCTCATTAGACAAAGAAAGTTTTGGGGGAGAGGGGATATTGATCCGGAGGGGAAAGAAGAATTTCAGGAAAGTGACCGTTTCTTCTTGATATTTTTACCTAAATGTGAGATAATGGGGATTAGATTTTTTTAGGAGTTTTTTTGTGACGATGAGAAGGTTCAGGTATTTTTTTGTTTTGATATTCATGGTATCTATGACGTTTTCCCTTGCGGCCTGTGGGGGAGGAGATTCTGACACGGGAGCGGCCAAAGAGTCGTCCGATGCGGCAGAGTCCTCGGATGCCGGTGATGAACCCATTACCTTAAAGGACGCCTCGGGAGACCTCATAGAAGTGGAAAAGTCCGATGACTACGGTATAGGCGGCACCTATGTGTGCGCCGCGGACAGGTCCGTGTGGTCCTTCGGGGGAGACATCCTGGGAGTGGGATACATAGAGGATGATGAGCTGGGCAGCTATGTCTGCAACCTGGAGTTTTATACCACCAAGGCGGATGACGATGGGAATTCGTACCTGGTGGTCTCCATAGAGAACATGCAGACCGGCGATACGTCCGTGTGGTACGTGACGAACCTGGTGGATGACGATGATGAGGTCATAGCGATAAACCTCACCCAGCCGGGGGATGAGGATACCTATATCAGGCTTTATACGGACGACTACTGGGAAAAGATAAAGGATGAGGCAGATAATGATTAGAGTAAACGTCAGGTCATCATAAACATTTTTCACATAAAAAGGAGAGTGATAAGCATGAACAACCTATTAATGAGGCGGGCTGCGGCCTACCTGGCGCTG
>CAJOPH010000012.1 GCA_905236805.1 uncultured Eubacterium sp.
ATCGTCAGCTTTTTCGTGGTCTTTAAGTAATTCCCCGAAGCCTTTACGGTTACCTTGAATTTGTAAGTAGTCTTTTTTGCGCTCTTTTTGAATTTTATTACCTTGTTCTTTATGGTATAATATTTTTTTAACTTTTTGGTCTTCTTGTTCGCGGCCTTTATCTTCACCTTTCCCGGGCTGTCGGTGACTATTGTCGCCTTAAGACCGCTCTGCTTCACGGATACATACGCCTGCCTTTTTTCTACCCCCGTCACCGTGCTTGTGGTCACGGAGCTGTCCCATTTCCCATCGGATACGGCCACGGCCTTTACGGTGTAGGATTTGCTCAGGTGGAATTTCCCGGAGTACTTAAAGCTCCTGGAAAAATTGCATGAAGGCGTCACCGAATCTATTGTAAAATATATATCAGCAGAAGGGTCGCTGCATGTGATAGTCACATTCCCCGAACCATCATCCGTAATAACGGGCGCAGGCGTAGTCTGCGTAATGGAAGCCGAAGGCAGAGCCTCGGTATAGGTAGACCCCGTATCGTGGGTACATTTGGGGAGGTTCGTATCATCCCATATGCCGTTTATCCAGTAGCCGTCATCTTCCTCGCAGTGAAGGTAGGTTTTTCCAAACCCGGTCACGTACTCATAGGCGCCCACCTCTTCGTCCATCCGGTCTATGGCGTCATCCGACCTTAGGAAATAGTCGTAGGTATTGTCCGCGGACGTAAGGTAATGAAGATCGTCATCACACCATGTGACATCCAGCACATACCAGCTGTCGTCTATCCTGACCTTGTTCCACTGGTGGAGGATGGATGTCACCGTCATGGCGTCCACTCCAAGGGCGTTTGCCAAGAGGGTAAAGGCCTGGGAGTATCCCGCACACACAGAGTCGTTTTTGACTATGGCGCTATAGGCACTCTGGGTAAAATACTCCTCTTCATTGTAATCCCCATCCAGATAAGTGACCTTGTGGCACAAAATCTCCGTCAGCGCCTTCGCCTTGTCATATTCCGAGGCTGAAGCGTCCACCTCCGAGAGTATCGCCTCTATCCCATCGGCAAACTCTCCTGTGGCTACTTGCCTGTCAGCACCTCTGGCAAAGGCATCATATACCACGGGAGCCAAGTATCCTGCTTCCTCATTCGTAAGGGTCGATGTATAACTCAAAAAATAATACTGCGGGTTTTCAAAAAGAAAAAGGTCATAGACCCTGCACATCTGGTCAAAGGTAAGTACCTGCGAGGAGAGTACATCCATCCTGTAATACGTCTGTGACCCCACGACCTGGGCCGTAGCATTGACATTTACTCCCGTCAGATACTCCAGGCACATCTCATCCAAAACATCCCAAAACGCCATTTCGCTCTGCGAAAGGGAATTATATGCGTAATTTGATGAATAGACGTCCCAGTCGTGGGAGTATTTCCGGGATTTCTTTTCGGATGAATACATCTTTTCGGGCACGGAAGGAGCTTCCAGCACATCCGCATCCCCAAAATCCGTCTCCACATACTCCATCATTAGCTTCCCTGTCTTTTGAAGTCTTGCGTCTTCGTTTACCGCCCCGGCATCATCTGATACCGCAAAGACACTTCCCCCTCCCAAAACAGATGATGCCGCCACACAGAGTGCGGCTGCTAGAGCAATAATCTTTTTTTCCATTTCTGCATACCTCCTTGTTTTCATACGAGCATATTTTTCCTAATATATTATATCACGTTTCAGGCGGCCTTTCAAGGAAATTTTGGCTCACCTCTTTTTAGTTCTTTCATTTTTGCTTGCAGTGTGTTATAATAGTGCCATGAAAAAAACAAAACCCAACATAGTAAAGCTCATATCCCTGTGGTTAAGTCTTTCGCTCATGTGCGGAGTGGGAGGCTTTTTCGTGTTGGAGGCGGCATTGCCAAGTGAGAGGGACGATTCTGCCTATTACTGCCGGGCCTTCGCACCCGTATGGTTCATGATAGGGGACGGAGGGACAAGGAGCGCCGTGGATCCGGTCTACGACAGCATCAAGGGGACCGCCGGGAAAAAATTCATGATAGAGACCCTTATCACCGATGAAATGGTGAGATACGGATGGCTCTGCGTTCCGGGGAACAGGCAGGATCTCGACATCTATATAAACAATTCCCTCGTAAAATCCTTCCATGTGGAAAAATCCCACCCCTTCGAGGGCACCTGTGTCTCCACCTATCTCTTCGTGCAGTTAGAAAAAAAAGATACCGGAAGGACCCTCCTCATATCATACAACGCTGACTCCGCAGGCAACGGAAACCTCCAGCACATGTACTACGGCACACAGACGGGAATATGGTTAAGGCTCGTCTATCTCAGGGGATTTGAGACCTTTGTGGGAGTGATGGTTTTCATCATTGGGCTGATAGTGGCCGTATCGGCCAGGATCATCACCATGAGAAACCACCAGAACTATCCCCTGGAGCATTTCGGCTGGTACATGGTCATAGCAGCCATGTGGATACTGGCACAGGTTCCCTTCAGGCAGTGCTTCCCCATCAATATCTCCATCATGGAGGATCTGTATTTCTTTTTGCTGTTCATATTGCCCGTGCCCATACAGCTGTTCTTAAATGAGATACAGGGCGGTCGCTACCAAAAGGCCTATATGACCATGTGCGCCGTATGCCTTTTTGCCGTGGTGGTCTTTTCCTTCCTGCATATGACAGGCGCGCTCCCCTATGCAAAAAGCTCCATTTCATGTCTCTCTATGCTGTTCCTTCAGATAGGGGTCTTTATCGTTACCCTCGTTCTTGACATGAGGAAGAGCCTCGTCAAAGACTACCTGCTCATAGCCATAGGCTTTTCAGCCAGCTCCATCCTTTCTTCCATACAGGTGGCTACCTACATGATGAAGATTACCGACTACAATAATTCCATCATGTCCGTGGGGATACTCATCCTCCTTGCCTGCACCCTCGCCCAGTCGTTAAAGGACATCTTGAAGACCCAGTCCGAAAAACAAAAAGCCATCGTGGAAAGCCAGATGAAGTCCGACTTTTTGGCCAGCATGAGCCACGAGATACGTACCCCCATAAATACGGTCCTTGGCATGAACGAAATGATCTTAAGGGAGGCGGATGAACCCGAGATCAAAAAATACGCCATCGACATCCAAAATTCCGGAAAGCACCTCCTGTCCATCATCAATGACATCCTGGACTCATCCAGGATAGACTCCGGGAAGATGGAGATAATAAATGACAATTACGGCATCACCCCCATGCTGAACGACCTCTACATGACCATGATGCTAAAGAGCAGGGAAAAAGACCTGGACTTTACCATGGATGCTGACCCCAATATACCAAGGATCCTGTATGGGGACGAGGTGCGCGTGAACCAGTGCATCATAAACATCCTGTCCAATGCGATAAAATACACGCACATCGGCAGGGTCTCCATGACGGTAAGCTATGAAAAGCTGGATGAGGAATCCATATCCTTAAGGGTGTCCGTATCGGATACGGGCATAGGTATCCGCCCCGAGGACCTGGATCAGCTCACCAAGCCCTTTGCCCGCCTCGAAGAAAATAAAAACCGCTCCATAGAGGGCACGGGACTGGGACTGAACATTGTCACAAAGCTCCTTTCCCTGATGGACTCACGCCTGGAAATAAAAAGCGAATACGGCAAAGGCTCCACATTCTCCTTTGCGGTGACCCAGGGCGTAAAGAACTGGGAGCCCATAGGGGACTTTAAGGAAAGCTACCATAATGAGGCAGGGCTTTCCAAAGGCTACACGGAGACCTTCCACGCCCCCGATGCCAGGATCCTCTCGGTGGATGATACCCCCATGAACCTGAAGGTCTTTTGCTCCCTCCTCAAAAAGACCATGATAAACATAGACACCGCGACCTCCGGTGAAGAGACCCTCTCACTGATGAGGAAAAACCACTACGACATGGTGTTTTTGGACTATCGCATGCCCGAGATGGACGGAACCGAAACCCTCCACGCGATAGAAAAAGACCCCGGTATAGAAAAGGACATGCCCATCGTGGCCCTTACCGCGATGGTATCCGAGCATGCCAGGGACGGCTTTATTTCCGAAGGGTTTGACGACTACCTGGCAAAGCCCGTCAAAGGCTTCCAGCTGGAGCAGATCCTCCTTCACTACCTGCCCGATGACAAGATCATAAGGCAGGGCGACTCCAGAGAGGAAGACTGGGACAAGCTCCTTTCCATCGGGGAAGTAGACTCTTTGCCCCTGAAGGCAGACGGACTAAGCTACGCCGCCTACCAAAAGATGGCAGCAAACTACGTAAACGAAGTCCCCGGCGTAATATCTAAAATGCGGGATGCCTTAAGGGAAAAAGACTATGAAACATATGCGAAAAACGCCTCTTTGCTAAAGGCACAGACCCTGAAAATAGGGGCAACTCCTTTGTCCAAGAAGGCGGGATTTTTGGAAAAATGTGCCGAGGTTGGCCAGGAACAGGGCCTTATGAAGCATAGCGAACAGTTCCTTGAGGAATTCGAGGGTTTGGTAGAAAAGTTAAATGTTGTTATACACGAATAGCATGAAGGATGCGGCTATTATGACAGCATATCCTATGAAGCTGTAGATGTCGGGGACTTCGCCAAGGACGATGTAGCCCAGGAGGGTTGCGAAGATGATCTGGGTATAGTCGTAGATGGATACCTCCCTGGCGGGCGCGTGGACGTAGGCGGCCGTGATGGAAAACTGCCCTCCCGCCGCGGCGCACCCTGCCAGCATGAGCAAAATGACCTGGCGGATACTCGGCACCTGTCCCCAGATCAGGGTATAGGGGATGGCCGCCGCACACGAAAAGGCAGAGAAGAAAAACACGATGAACGAACCGTGTACCCCCATGGATCCCAGCTTCCTTACGTAGGTATAGGCAAGGCCTGCCCCCATGCCGCCGAGCGCACCTATCACGGCAGATAGCCGGTTTCCACCGGCAGCCATCGACAAAAATCCCGGCTTCACTATGAATAAGGTTCCCACGAAGGCCATAAATACGCAAAAGGCCTGAAACGGGAAGAGCTTTTCCTTTAGTATTAATATGGAAAATAACAGGACAAAAAACGGGGAAAGCTTGTTCAGGATAGAGGCATCCGCAAGATCCAGCTTCCCCAATGCGTAAAAATTGCACCACATCCCCAGGGTGCCGGCTCCCGCCCGGATGAGCAGCCCCGGGAGGGTGGCTTTGGTAACTTCCATGGGAATATGCTCCTTTAGCATTATGAAGGAGGCTATGATAAGCGCCACGAAATTCCTGAAAAAAGTCTTTTCGATGGCCGGCAGATCCCCTGACATGCGCACAAAGAGATTCATCAGCGCAAAACAGAATGCCGATATGATGATGTAGAGGATTGCTATATTTTTTCTGCCTTTCATATCAGATCAATAATCCATATCAGATCAAAAAAATCTTAATTAAATCAAAAATTCTTATCAGATCAAAAACTCATCTATCACTATCTGGATGGTCTTTTTGCCATTGTATTCATTTAGGTTGGGATAGTAGGAAAAAGACACCTTCCCGGATCCCTTGCCGCTGAGGAGATTTTGCTCTTCCTCCTTGCCGAACCTTTCCCTGTATGCGTCAAGAAAGTCATCCGCATCATTAAAATACACGGCCTCAACCGGCCTTCCATCTTCCCCCGTAAGTGAAAGCTTTAGGAAATTTTTGTCCCTGCCCATCTTCATGGCATAGGTAAGGGTCGCCTTGTTTTCGGCAAAAAGGGGCTTTGGGTTTCCCATGCCATAGGGCTCGAGGACGGACAGCTCCCTTATCAGCTCCTCTGAGACATACCCGATGGGCATGACCATATCCAGCACCTTCCTGGGCGTCATGTCATCTTCCGTAAGGCCGTCATTTTCATTCAGCCTCTGCCTCAGTACGCTGACATTTTCCTTTGGAAGGGAAAATCCCGCTGCCATGGGATGCCCTCCGAACTTCGCAAAAAGCTCCTTCACCCCGTTAAGCTCATCGTACATGGAGTAGGCCTCTATGGAGCGGCCCGAGCCTTTCACCTCGTCCCCTTCCCCGGTAATGACAAATACGGGCCTGTCGTACCTTTCCTTAAGGCGCCCTGCCACTATCCCGGCCACAGACTCATTAAGGTCAGGAAGAAATATCACGTACACATGGTCATCCGCATGCCCGCCGGCAGCTATTTCTTCCGCTGCCCTCTCTACGCCTTCCGCGGTAAGCTCCTTGCGCCTTTCGTTAAGGGTCACGAGCTCTTTGGCCTTTGCCTTTGCCTCGTTTTCATCCGTGCAGGTAAATAGCTCCATGGCTTTTAGCGCGCTATCGAGCCTCCCCGCGGCATTGACGCAGGGACCTAAGACAAAGCCCAGGTGGTATGCGGAGATTTCTTCTAATTCATTTGCCTCTATGAGGGCCTTTAATCCTACGTGGGAGGTCTCGTTCATCCGGGATAGCCCCTCCCTCACGAAAGCCCTGTTCTCGGATATAAGGGGCATCACGTCCCCAACGGTCGCAAAGGCCACGAACTGGATGAGGTCATCAAGGTCAGTCTTGTCCTCGCCCGATGTCTCGTAGAGAACCTGCATGTATTTGAATGCCACCATGGCCCCACATATCTCCTTAAAGGGGTATGAATCCCCCTCCCTCTTGGGGTCTATGACAAAGTCCGCGGGGGGCAGAATCTCCTTCCTTTCCCCTTCCCGGTCTGTCTCGTATGGGACGTCATGGTGGTCTGTCACCACGACCGAAAGATTAAGGTCTTCCTTTGCGTAGCGTATCTCTTCGTATGCGGATATGCCATTGTCACAGGTCACTATGACCTTTTTCCCGTCGGCGGCTGCCTTGTCTATGAGACGCCTGTTTATCCCGTAGCCGTCCTTTACCCTGTCGGGGATGTCGTAGTCCACATCCGCGCCCATGTTCTTCAAGGCCCTGTAGAGTATGTAGGTGGCGTTTATCCCGTCTATGTCATAGTCACCTATGATCCTGATGGGTGACTTCTGCTCTATCTGCGCCAGCATGAATATGGATGCCCTGTCCACATCCTTTAAGAGATGCGAGTTGGGGGATTTGTTTGTATCGGGATTTAAGAAATTCACCATGCCCTCGGGGGAAAGCCCCCTGTTCCTGAGGAGCCTTGCCACCACGGGATCTGTCCCTATGCTCTTTCCTATCTGCCTAAAATCACCGCTTTTGGCCATGACGACCCATTTTTTGTCCATATATCAATCTTCCCCCGATGCGTCACCTGATGCTGTCTCTTCAGGCTCGTATGTAATGTTGCAGGTATCCATAACCCGGTCCCACATCTCCAGGGACAGGGCGGCATCTTCCATATTTTCCTTTCCGCCCACGTATTCATAGAAATCATCCACGCTGTCAAACCCATACGCACTAAGGAAGGAATCTACATCGGTGTAGCCAAAGTCCTCCACGTAGCCCTTTAAGTAATTGTCCATGATCTCATCGTCTATGGTGAGCCCCATGTCCTTGAAGATGGCCTCCCTGATCAGCGTCTGGGGAAGGTACTGGTCCTCAAAGTATGATGTCATGGACTCTATGTAGGCATCCTCATCGTCTGCCGAGTAAAACTGTGAAATATAATCGTCAAACTCATATCCGTAGGACTTCGCCGCCTTCTCGTCATAGGACCTTTGGACCGCGCAGTAGTAGTCTACGAGACCGTCGGGGAGACCGGTGCACTCACAGTTGTCATAGACCTCATCCTGCACCGCCTGGAGGGCGGAAGCCTCCGTGTCGCTGTCTGCTTCCTTTTCCAGCTTCTCTCTCACGTACTTGTCGTAGTCCTTGGTCGTGGTATATTCACCGTCGGTATATTCATCCACGAAATCATCGGTGTATTCAGGCACCGTCTCCTCATCTTCGTAGATGTAATTTATCGTAACCTCAAACATGGCGTCAAGCCCCGCGTAATCCTCGTTCACGCTGTAGTCTTCGGGAAAGGTAACATTTACCTCTACCTCGTCTCCTACATCATGCCCCACGAGCTGATCCTCGAAATCATCTATGAAAGAGCCTGAGCCTATCTCCAGTTCATAATCCTCGCCCGTGCCCCCGTCAAAGAGCTCACCGTCCATGTAGCCCTTGAAGTCTATATTTACGGTGTCGCCGTCCTCCACGGTCTGCTTGTCGCTCTTTCCCTTGGACTTTTCCGACTCAAGGATGTTGTCTATATATTCCTCCACATCCTCATCCGACACGGTGTATTCTGTCGCCGTAACGTCAAAGCCCGTGTATTGACCCAGGGTGACATAGTCAAGCGGATCATATTCGGGCTTTACAGCCGTAATATCCCCCGACGCGTCACCGGATGCGTTTCCAGAGGCATCACCCGAACCGGTAGCCCCTCCGCAGGCAGCCACGCCGATGCACAAAGCCCCTGCCATCAGCACGCCCAAAAACCTTTTCATCATTTCATTGTACCTCTCTTTTTAAATTCACTTTTGACTTTTTACAACTCCTTTCAGCATGCGCACAAACGCACGAGAGTGTATTTTACCATAAATGAAGAAAAAAATAAACCCCTTTTCACAAAAAATACTTTATGTACTTGTGTTTTTCGTTAAAACATGGTATAATGATGCGCTGTTGATTGTTTTCTAAATTGAGAGGTGTACCCGCATGCAAGTATGGCAGATAGTACTGATAGTGATTCTTCTGGTTTTGATAGGAAGCCTGATATTTTTATATTTCTGGGGGAAGAAGGCGCAAAAACGAAGGGACGAGCAGCAGGGGCAGATAGACGCGGCGGCCCAGACGGTCTCGATGCTCATCATCGACAAGAAAAAAATGCGCCTTAAGGACACGGACCTTCCGTCCATCATAGTAGACCAGGTTCCTTGGTACATGAAGAGGGCAAAGGTTCCGGTGGTGAAGGCAAAGGTGGGACCTAAGATAATGACGCTCATAGCCGACATCGAGATCTTTGACGACATACCCACCAAAAAGGAGGTAAAGGCCACCGTCTCGGGAATATACATAACCCACGTAAAGGGTCTACGGAAGGACAAAAAGCCCGCAGAAGAAAAGAAAGGCTTTTTTTCCAGGTTCCGCAAGGATAAATAGGAAGATCATGAAAATAAAATAAGAAAAGAAAAGCCCATGGACATTCCATGGGTTTTGGTTAGTCTTAATATACGCATTAAAGCTAGATGAGGCTCATCTCTTCCTTGGCGCAGATGTCTATCTTCAAGGAACACCTGGCTACCTGCTGGTAATTGATGGAAAGACCGTAGGCGCAGTCTACGTGAATCCTCCCCTCCTCCTCGGATACCGCCACATCCTCCCCGGCCATCTCCACGTGGAGGGAGCCTGCCGGTGTGTAGTAATCGCTGACATTCCTCTTCAGGCTCTCTACGATCATCCTGGAATTCTCGGTGCCGTGCTTGGTAAGGCTTAGGTAATCGTCCGTAAATGTAAGGGTATTCCTGGTCACCCTGCCCGAACCCTCCTCGGGCTCATCATAAAGCACATAGTGCTTCCCGTTCTTGAAAAAATAGTTCCCGGGGGTAATGACCTCTATATTGTCTGCCCCCGACTGATAGGCATCCGACATATGTGTCCCTGATATGGACAAAAGTACTTCCTTTTCCATTAGTTTATGGTCCCCTCTATCATGGCCCTGGCTTCCTCCAGCTTCATATCCATCACCGCCGCGTACTCAGAAATGATGAGCTTTCCTACCTTCTGCATGTTGCGCTCATCCCCGATATTCAGCTTCTTGCCCTGGTCAAGGCGCCTGTTCCTTTCGGCCAGGATACCTTTGAGCATGGATATCCACCTCCTGAGGTCGCAGGACTTTAACGCTTCCTTGAACTCCCTGTCGCGGGTCTTGTCGTCCTTTGAATACATGGGCTCTATGTCCTCGAGTCCATCCAAATAGCCGCTCGCTTCATCCTTCGAAATGATATGCCTCAATACATGCCTGTCATTTTCCACCTTCACGTAGATGGTCCCCGCCTTATCGAACAGGGGCTGCAGGGTATAGTAGAGTTCATTGTTCTTTACGAAATCAGGCGACGCTATCTCTTCTACCCGGCACACTCCACCGTTCTCATATACCACCAGGTCATTAATCTCGAACACTTGTTCACCGTCCTTTGCTGTCGGTATCCGCCGGTGCGGTACCCACACGTCAGAGCCGATCCTTCATGTCGGAAAGCTCTCCCTGCATATTAAGCATCTGTCCTTCCATCTCTACCGCCACCGTCGTCACTCGGGAAATCCCCTCAAGGTTCTCCTCGGATGCCTGCGAAATGTCGCTGATCGACTCATTCGCGTTCTTTATCTGCTCGTACATCATGCCAATACGTGCCGCAAAATCCTGCATCATGTCCCAGAGTATCTTGGAGCTGTTCTGGTAATCAGATGAGGTCTCGACCAGCTTGTCATATCCGGCCGCCGTCCTCTCGTTCAGAAAGTCCACCATGGAACCTGCCGACTCTGCCAGCTCATCCACCCTGTTGATCACCGTGGCCGATATCTCCTGAATCTGACGGACGCTCTTCGTGGTCCCGTCGGCTAAGGTCTTTATCCTCTCCGCCACCACCGCGAATCCCTTTCCCTGCTCTCCCGCACGGGCGGCCTCTATGGAGGCATTAAGGGCCAGCATGTTCGTCTGACGGGAAATCCCCAAGATATATTCCGTAAGCTCGGAAATCTTTTCTACTTCCTTGGAGGCCTGTATCTTCTCCCGGAGGGTCTCCTCCATCTCACCGGCTATGGCCAGCACTTCCTTCTTGGTGGCCAGCGACTCTTCCCGGAGCTGGTTCGCCTTCGATGAAATCTCCTGGGAGTAGGCGGAGTTCGTCCTGGTGTCTTCTTCCATCTCGCTGAAATTCTCATCTATATAGTCGATGGTCTTCTGGATCCTGTCTATGGAAGCTGAAAGATCCTGCATCCCTGAGCTCATGGAACCCACCACACCTGATATCTCGTGTACACTGTCCATAAGGCTCCCCGCTTCATCCAGCACGGATGAACGCAAAGCCTCTGCCGCCTCCCTGTTTGCCATGGTACCCTTGTCAGACGCCATAATAAAAAAATACCTCCCGAAACACACAAATAACCTATTTAATGATACCACATTTCGGCAAAAAAATCAAGCCCCTACACCAGCTTCCCAAAATATTTTTCGTGGTTTATCCTGAATACCTCCATGTACCTGGCGTCATTGGCATGGTGCACGAAATGGATGTATTCGTGCTCCTTTCCCGCTATCTCGGGATTCGAAAGCCCCAGTATGTAGACAGCAAGGTCCGAACACTGATCCGAGACCCTCTCTAAATTTTGGAGGATGTTTTCGAACAGGATGCTCGAATAGACGCCACAGACATTGTCGGTCACGCGGCGCACATGACGGGCCTTTAAGGCATCCACCAGCTCGTCTATGACCTCTTCCAAAGGCTCTATCTCCCTGGCGGCCTCGGGGTCGTTTCTTTTGAAGGCCGTCCTTGTTTCCTTCAGTATCTTCTCCACGGCATCGGACATGACTTTCAGGTCCTTCATGGCGGTATCGGTGAAGGTCTCCTCCCTTTCGCGCATGTTCTCTATGTCCTTCGTGATGTTTATCGCATAGTCGCCTATCCTCTCAAAACACGTAAGAGCCCTTATCTGGAAGCCCTGGATCTGGCTGTCCCTCTCCAGTATCACGTGGGGTGAAACATCTACTATGTATTGGTTTGAGGCATCGGCCATGCGGTCTAAGAGATCCTCCCTTTGGTTTATCCTCGTGGTGCGCTTTTCGTCGTATTTGAATATCTGGTCCACGCAGGCATGGTAATTGTGCACAGCCACCTCGGCCATGTGCGATATGAGGTGGGCCGTCTGGGAAAGCGCAAGGGTGGGGTTTGTCACGAGCCTTGGGTCAAGCTCCTTCAGGTTCTCCTCTATGAGGATGTCCTCCTCATCCAGGGGTACATCCTTTACGAGCTCCTCGGATATCTTTGCGAAGAGCCCCGAAAAAGGCAATAATACCACTGCGGGAATCAGCCTGAACATACCATGGACATTAGCCACACCACCCGAATCCAATGTCATGTTCCAGATATTGTCCCCTATCAAGCCAAAAGCCCTCCCGCAGGCAATGACCAAAGACAAGAGCGCGGCCGCGAATACATTGTAAATGACATGGATCATCGCGACCCTCACCTGCTTCGGTGAGGCCCCTATGCGGCTGACCAAAAAGGTGGTAAGGCAGTCACCGATGTTTACGCCTATGATGACCGCAAACACACCGCAGAAGGTAACGCCCACGGAAGACGCTATGGTCTGGATGATGCCGACCACCGCGGACGAGCTCTGGATGATGCCCGTCACCACCACGCCCGAAAGGAACCCAAAGAAATAATTGTCCTCGAACATCGTAAGGAATCCCGACAGCTCATCGGAAAATTCGCCCACCGAGGAACTCATGTAGATAAGCCCCATAAAGAGTATCCCAAATCCCACCAGGATATAGCCGGTGTTCGTGGTGTTTGTTCCCTTGAGGAACATTATCATGACGATGCCTATACACAAGGCCAGCGGGGCGAGATTGTCCGCCTTGAAAAAATAAAGCAGGGAGGTGTCGCCCGCGGAGACATCCATGAGCCTTATGACCTGGGCCGTGATGGCCGTACCGACATTGGCCCCAAGGACTATGCCGATGGACTGGCGAAATTCCAGAAAGCCGGCCCCCACCAGGCCCACGGTAAGGACTATGGTCGCCGTGGAGCTCTGGATCATGGCAGTGACCAGCATGCCAAAGACGAATCCTAGGGCAGGGTTTGACGTGACCTTCTGCATCAGGGTCTTCATGGCCCCTCCCGAGGACTGCTTGAGCCCATCCCCCATCATCCTCATCCCGTAAAGGAACATGGACAGCCCTCCCAAAAGGGCTATCACCTTGTAAAAAATGTCCACTTGTCTTACCTCTTGCTGATGAATAAAAATCGTATCCAGGTGTGCGCTCTTCCTTACGCCACTAAGTACGCATGAAAAAAACCCCGAAAATACACAGGTATCATCGGGGCTGATGCCGGCAGCGGGACTTGAACCCGCACGGTGTTGCCACCGCCAGATTTTGAGTCTGGTGCGTCTGCCAATTCCGCCACACCGGCACAATGTCTGCGGTCACCATCAGGTGCCACAGACATGAGGTATTATATCATATTACACGCCCAAATGCAAGGGCTTTTTCAATTGTTATACACCATCTTTGCCACATGCTTTGTCCCGTACTCCTTGATAACCTCTCCATCATCGTCAAAGAGCTTCAATGTACCGTCTAGGTACCACGTGCTCCCATCCCGGCTGACGGAATACGTAACATCCAGGTAGTTATTGGTGTTAGAGGTGTAAAGCATCCCGTTATACGAAACTACTTCGATGTCGCCAATGGACCATGAGGTATCAGAAGGAGCATCTGACAGGATAATCGTCCCATCCTTCACGGAATAATCAAAGTAGTGGTCATATCCTGCATCCCCACTTTCCGCACCCACGGGAATCCGGAAGCTGTACCCACTGTCACTGCTTATATACTCTGTGGCTTCGATGTACCAGATATAGAATTCGTACTCTTTGCCCATGTATGATATGACCATTTTGTAATTGTAGTCAGGATCATCGCTTGCCTCGAAGGATTCCACGGTGTAGTCTCCCTCATGGATCATATCCCATGTATCTTCGTCCTTGAAGCAGATATCTGCCGATGTAAGGGATGCGGCATCCTTAGGGCCTGTTAATATATATACGGTCTGGTCATCGCTTCCTTCATAGGAGTCACGATAGCTGTAAAGCTGACCATCTGCGTATGTACCCCAAAGTACGGGATAGGTGCTATACGATTCACCCTGGTAATAGTACACATTATATGTTCTCTCACTACCGCCATTTTTTACGGTGAGGTAGCCTTCATTTTCGTAGTATTCGCTCGGCACATAGGTGTATGTGACCCCAGCACCCCGGAACGAAAATACGGGCGTTCCCATGGTTTCATTTTGTCCATATATTTCTATGTACGACGAATACTGATGATATCCATTTACGGTGTTTCCGGGGATGGTAATCCCTGTAATCTTCATGTCGACATAAGCCTGGTAGTCTCCCTTGCCGTAAAGACCTACCGTATCGGAATACCCGTCCGGATGGTAGTAGACATCGTTTATCGGGGTTAGGGTGTTCGTGTTGGTATTGTATGTGCACACGTCCCAGAGCGTACCGTTCATCCCCGTGGGAACATAGTAGGTGGCAAGAGTCTGATTGCCCCTCTGCACTTCTACGGTAGCCCCCGATGAAGAAAGTCTCGTCTGTTCTTGGGAGCCATCATACTCAAAGCCCTCACCGTCTGAGTAATTATACACGTAGAAGTGATAAACGCCCGCTACATCACGGTATACACAGGTGGTCTCAGGTCCTTCATAATCCGTATCGTCCACGTCAAGGTTTACATAATGCCTGTCATCGTACTCATAATCTCTGTTAGAAAAGTATACATGGAAATCCGTCGCTCTGTCTGTTTCTGCCGAAGGTCCCCTCAGGTGGGAGTCGAGATCTCCAGGCACAGAATCATCATCCTTGTAATCATACCACCTGAGGATGAACTTCAGCTGACCCGATCCTCCCTGGATGGTCTCGGTGGAATTTACCGGCTGCAGGTTCACCGTCATGTCGGCCTTCGTTTCATTCCCGCCCGTAACCACAAAGTCATATGATGTACGCACATAGAGAGACTCCTGGTTCTCACGGGAATCCGTCACCTGTACGGTGTACATGCCGGGAGAAAGCTCATCAAACTCGTATGTGCCGTCCTCCGCGGTGAGGGTGGTCTGAAG
>CAJOPH010000013.1 GCA_905236805.1 uncultured Eubacterium sp.
GACAAGGCTCCTTTCGGATATTCATGATATTTTTGATGAGGAGTCACAGACAGCCGGAAATTACTGTTTGCAGCCCATTGTTGTAAGACGTTCGGGCGATCAGTTTGTTTACCTGCAAGAACGAGGCGATGCAGAACCGCAGGAAATTACAGAATTCAGACGTTCAGTGTGCGGTAGAGCTTTGGCGGTACGATCCGCAAAAGCTAACTGACGGAGAATGCGTGGCCCTGTCCCGGATAGATGATAAAAAATACGCGCAAAAGTATATCCTCCCGGCAAAGGAGAAGGGCGTTACGGTACATAAGCTGGGGATAAACTTTGGTTACGCGGAAGGCGAGAGGAACATCACGGAATTTTTATAAGGCTCTCATTGAAATCCGGGCAGATTTTTGGTATAATCTATTCGTATCTTTGTGCCATCAAAAGATTCATCAGGGTTTGCGGTTGGATCGGGAAATGAGTAAGTCTTTATCCTCTGAAGGGCAATGGGTTTTATGATTACATATGTGTATATGCTGAGGTGTTCTGACGGGAGCCTTTATACCGGATGGACCACGGACCTGGAAAGAAGGGTAAAAGAACATAATTCTTCCGGGAAAGGGGCAAAGGCCACCCGTTCGAGGCGTCCCTGCAAACTGGTTTACCATGAGGTTTTTGAAGAAAAAGATCCCATTGAGGCAAAAAGGGTCGCCATGAAAAGGGAATGGGAGATAAAAAACAAAATGACCAAAGAGGAAAAGGAAAAAATGATAAGAAACAAGATGCCATAAATTGCCGGATAAATCCGGCAATTTAATATGTTTACTTTTTAGGAGGTATTATTGTGAGAAAAAAGATTGTTTTATTTTTGATGGTTTCATGTATGGCCGCATCCATGGTTTCACTTTCCGCCTGTGGGGGCGAAAATGGGGGCAGCATAACCGAAAGCGCTGATGCCACGGGCGACCACAAGGGTCATGGAGATAAGGGACCGGGTGAGAGCGGTGATTTCTCGGGAAAGCATGGTAAAGGAGCCGGTGAGAGCGGTGATTTCTCAGGAAAGCATGGCAAAGGGCCCGGCGAAAGCGGTGATCTGCCGGGAAAGCATGATAAAGGACAAGGAGACGGCAAAGATTCATCGGGAAAGCGGGGCAAGGGACTGGATGAAAATGGAAATCCTTCCGAGAAGCCTGAAAAAGAAACCAATGAAGTGTAGAAAAATCGTAAAGAAACTGTAAATATACCGTAAAGAAACCATATTTATCAGGGGGTATGTGGCCGTGATAAAAATTATCAAGAAAACTTCATTAAAATGCGCGGGGATTTTTTTTGCGCTTGCGACAGTGTTTTTTTTGACCATGGGCGAAAGAGATACATACGGGGCCACGCAGCTTACCGTGGATGGGGAAGGGGATTTTTATGAAAACCTCCAGGATGCCCTTGACACGAACAGGTACAGCTCTGATGAGCCTTTGGTGGTGACCGTTAAGCCGGGCTCTTATTCCGTCGAACAAAACATCAGGATATATCCCAACACCACCATTTCCATGTATGGGGCCACCATAGTAAATGAAAATATGGGCAACGCGTCCATGCTAAGGCTTAGACGTGCGGCCGAGTGGGATT
This sequence comes from uncultured Eubacterium sp., assembly GCA_905236805.1. Taxonomy (GTDB): domain Bacteria; phylum Bacillota; class Clostridia; order Lachnospirales; family Lachnospiraceae; genus RUG14243. The sequence goes on from CAJOPH010000013.1 coordinate 1,606, forward strand.
CATATCCGGGATACACGGGGGGCTCTGACATTTCCATTTTAGGTGGAACGCTTGACGGTAACGGTTACGAGGGAGCCCTCATACGCCTTGGCCATGCCTCCGGCATCACCCTCAGGGATGTTACCTTCACAAATGTAAAAAATTCCCACCACGTGGAGTTGGGAGGGTGTAAGGATGTGACCATAGACGGCTGCACGTTCAAGGATTTTAAGGGGGATATCGCCTCTGTCACAAACTATGAGGCACTTCAGCTTGAAGTGTGCCACGAGAAGCATTTTTCATCATATGAACCAAACGATGATACCGTATGCAAAAATGTCACGGTAAAAAACTGTACCTTCAAGAACCTCCAGAGAGGGTGCGGAACCCATGTGGGGATATCGGGACTGTATTCGGAAAAAATGAATATCACGGGCAATGTTTTTGAGGATATTTACGGATATGCGGTAACTGCCACCAATTACATTAATTCGTCTGTTTCGGGAAACACCATAACCGGCTGTGGTTCGGGGATCATCTTTAGGACGATGGATCCCTCCCACAAGACGTATTTTTACGGTTCGCATCCCAAAAATAATATGTCATCATCCGTTTCAAATAATACCGTAACCATAGAAAATACAGGCTACCACAACGTGCCATATGGGATACAGCTGTTTGGGGAAAAAATATCGTCCGCGATGCAAGGCCTTAAGGCTTCGGATTATACTTTGTCAGGCATGACGGTCAAGGGAAACAAGGTTAACCTTAATACCACAGGATACGGCATCTGGCTTCAGGGGACAAATTCCTCCAAGGTCCGGAAAAACACGATCAAGGTAAACTGCAAGACCAAGGCCTCAAAGGGAGGAAACGGGGATGCGATAAGGATTCAGGGTTCTAAGTCCGTAAAAATACTTTCCAATACGATAAAAAATACCAAGACGGCCAAAGCAGATCAGATGATAGGGATAACGGTCATGGATGCATCAGATGGGGCCACCATAAACTCAAACAAGATAACAAAGGCTGCCAAATACGGTATCTGCATAAGGACATCAAAGAGCGTAAAGATTCAAAAAAACACAGTAAAAAAAGCAGGCATATACGGCATCATGATCTCTGATAAGTCCGTTGTCACAAAGTACAAAAAGAACAAGATAACAGGAAGCGGAACAAAGGCCCTCCAGGTAAATAACGGGGCAAAGATAAAGAAATAGGACAAGGAATATTTCATGGCGGTTAGAGAATTTAGGATAAGCCTGGGAGATACGTATACCGATGTCATAAGCTTCGGCAGGGGGAAAAAGCCCCTTATCATTATTCCCGGACTCAGCATCAGATCCATCAGAAAAACAGGGATATTCAGGGCTTATTTTTACAATGTTTTTGCAAAGGATTACCGTGTTTATATCCTGGACAGGAGGGAAGATATCCCAAAGGGTTTTACGATACGGCAGTTTGCGGATGATATCGTCAAAAACATGGATTCCCTTCACATAAAAAGAGCGGATTTCATAGGGATTTCCCAGGGAGGCATGATCACACAGTCCCTGATGGTGAATCATAGGGAAAGGGTCCACAAGGCAGTGCTTTGCGTCACCTGTCCCGGGTGTAATGAAACTATAAGAAAGACCGTGGAAAGGTGGATCCTTTTTGCCAAAAACGGAAGTTATCTTTCCATAGAAAATGACTTGATACGAAACATGTATTCCGACAGGTGGCTTGGGATTTATGAAAAGATAAAGTGGCTTATGCCGGCATACTTAAAGTTCCAGAGTGTTTTTCCCATTGATAAATTTATAAACCTGGCAGGCTCAGTGTTTTCGTTTGATGAATATGAAAACCTCGATCCAAAAATGGGAAAAAGGATCCTTATACTGGGAGGGACAAACGACAAAATAGTCTCTCCCCTGGGGTCTTTGGAAATAAGGGAAAAGACTGCGGCAAAGATTCACATGTATGAGGGTTTAGGACACGGCGCATATCTTGAGGCAGGGGATTTTAACCGAAGGATGCTTTGTTTTTTCAATTCATAAGGAACTGTGTCGCATACAGGGAATCTATAATGTGAACCTATTGTTATGGATAATTGTTATTTATAAATAAAATGACAAAATTGCTAAAATGTGATATAATAACACATAGCTTTAAGATGATTCATTCCAAAATGGAATGAATCAAATGCTTTGAAGGAGGTTAACGGATGAGCAATCTATCAAGTATCCCTTTTGAGGGAACAAAGGAGCAGGAGGATGAGCTGAGGGCGGCTATCAGGGAATTGAAGGATACCCCCGGGGCTTTGATGCCTGTGATGCAGAAGGCACAGGATATCTATGGATACCTGCCTTACGAGGTTCAAAAGATCATTGCGGATGACATGGGCATTCCCATGGAGCAGGTGTACGGTGTGGCTACATTCTATGCCCAGTTTAATCTGCAGCCCAAAGGAAAGTACCAGGTTTCTGTCTGTCTTGGGACGGCATGTTACGTCAAGGGTTCGGGTGTCATTTTTGACAAGATCAGCGAAAAGCTCGGCATAAAGGGAGGGGAGTGCACGAATGATGGCAAGTTTTCCCTGGATGCGTGCAGATGCGTTGGAGCCTGTGGCATGGCGCCCATCATGCTGGTGAACGGTGAGCCTCACGGACGTATGACCGCTGAGGAGGCTGAGAAGGTCTTGGATTCGTACAACTAAATTTAATAATGGAGGTTTTTCAATGACTCTGGATGAATTGAAACAGGTTCGGGAAAAAATGCAAAACCACACCAGCATTGCCCCTGAGAATATAGACCACAAGAGGGTAGTGGTAGGTATGGCTACCTGTGGGATAGCCTCGGGAGCAGGTCCCGTGCTGGATGCCATAAGGTCAAATGCCAATGAGGCGGGCGTAACGGATTATGAGATCCGTCAGACAGGCTGCATCGGGCTTTGCCAATATGAGCCCATAGTGGAGGTATTTGAGCCCGGCAAGGACAAGGTCACCTATATAAAAATGACGCCGGAAAAGGCCAAAGAAGTCGTGGATAAGCATTTGAAGGCAGGCTCTGTCGTGGCCGAGTACACGGTATCGAGCCAGAAGATATAGGAGGTGACAAGATGGCAGATCAGGCAATGCAGGGTGGGTATTCCCTTGCAGATACAGATTATTACAAAAAACAAAAGCGTATAGCTCTTCAGAACTGCGGCATCATAGATCCCTGCGAGATAGACGAGTACATAGGTCAGAGGGGATATGAGGCTTTGGCAAAGTGCCTTACGGAAATGACACCCGATGAGGTGATCCAGGTGGTATTGGATTCGGGAATCAGGGGCCGCGGAGGCGCAGGTTTCCCCACGGGCAGGAAATGGCTTTTTGCCTCGGGCAACAGGGGAGAGGTGAAAAAATATGTCTGTTGTAACGCCGATGAGGGAGACCCCGGCGCGTTCATGGACAGGGCCGTTCTTGAGGGAGACCCCCACGTGGTATTGGAGGCTATGGCCATAGCAGGCTATGCCATAGGATCGGATCAGGGATATATCTACGTGCGCGCCGAGTATCCCACGGCCATAGAGAGGCTCCAGATAGCCATAGCGGCTGCCCACGAGAAGGGACTTTTGGGAAAGAATATCTTTGGGACGGACTTTTCCTTTGACATAGAATTAAGGCTTGGTGCCGGGGCTTTCGTCTGTGGAGAGGAGACGGCACTTATGACATCCATCGAGGGAAAGA
>CAJOPH010000014.1 GCA_905236805.1 uncultured Eubacterium sp.
AGATTCGGGCTCATATCCCCATAGCCGGTGGGGCTTTACCCCCGTCATGGAGCCTTTAGCATCGATCCTTCTAAAGGCTCCCACCGTGATGTCTGCCTCTTTTTCATCCGCAATACCGGCCAAATGGGATACCACACCCTTCCCATCCAGCATATCATCCGAATCCAAAAACATCACATACTTCCCATGGGAATTCAAAAAACCTTCGTTTCTCGCAGACCACGAACCTTCGTTCTTTTTATGGATCACCGAGATATTTTCATGATCTAAGCGCCATCTGTCGCAAAGCTCCCCCGAACCATCGGATGAGCCGTCATCCACGAGGATAATATTTATGGCGCCGTAATCCTGTGCCACTACGCTTTGCACACACTCATCCAGGTATTTTTCCGCATTGTACACGGGGATTATGACATCTACGGTTTCAATGCCCTTTTTCATTTATTATATCCTTATTTATTATACTTATAATCTATCTCCAGGTTGAACGGATTCCTTTCGTTCTGCCTGATCTCATAGCATATGAACTCATCATCCTCGTAATATACCGACACATCGGAAGGATAAAGCTTTTTCATGGCCTTTGCCCAGTAAAAGAGCTTTGACATTACTATCCAGCGGTTTTCATTGATGTACTGTGTCAGGCCGTTGCTCTCGGGAAGGGTCATGGCCGCGCCCTTCTTGGATACCTTCTGTCCCGAACCCTCATAGGTATAATCCCCATAGTCGATGGGGATCTTTTCTATGAACACAAAGATCTTCTCCGTGGGAATGGTGGTGGTGCTTCCCCCCTTTTTGCTTGATATGTCGGTCAAAAGATCTATTGACTCCATATGGTGTCCATAACCTGACATCATCTGCGTTTCATCATTTGCGGAAACTATGGTCCAGGAATCATTAGACTCGGTATTCCTGATGGATTCCTGGCAGATGATGGCACCGTTTGTCTCCTGCGCGGCAAATCCCTTCGCCTCACCGGGGAAAATTCCTGTCATTACCCCGATCACACATGCCGCTATCACGAATACGGCCGACCCCACGTGGGATATCCTTCCCTTGTTCAAAAATCCCAAAAAAATAAATGATATTTCATCCAGGCACATCCCTAAAGCCATGCACAGCGCATGAAGCAGGAAATTACAGACCCTCGTCGGCTGCATGATAGACGGCACGGGGAGTTCTTCGGCAGATAGCATTATTATCAGTATCACGCAGTAAAAACATATCGATAGCCCGCAGGCTCCATAGTCCCTGTCCATGATGAAGCATATGAGGGAAAAAACAAACAAAAGCCCCAGCATCACCCACACCATGATGGGGCTTATCTTTAGCTTAAGGTCTTCGGCATCGGAAAGAAGATATGTCTGCATATATTGGTTCATGACCTTCGTATAACCGGAGGTTTTTTCCGCCACCTTTTTGGCTATGTTCTTATCTTTCCCCGATCTCACGGATATCTTCACATCGTCATCGGGGTACTTTTCGCCCGTCAGCTCGTAATACTCCTGGTAGATCTCGTTTAGGGCCTTCCGGTAGCTGACCATGGCATCCTCATCAAGCTGCCCGCTTTCCATCTCCTCTTCAAGGACCTCTATCGCATTGACCCTCACTTCTATCTCCATCCGTTGCCTTTCCTCATCGGTGATATAGGTGGAATCTGTCTCTTCGGAGATGGTCTGGTTATTTACGCCCATCATGGAAAGCCCCCAGTACAAAGAACCCTCCAGCCCCCTGCCCATCATGAGCCCAAATATCATGGGGACAAGCGCAAATAAGAATCCCTTAAAGCCCGCCCTTATGACAGGGATGAAATATACGGGTCTTAGGAACCTAAAGGCATAGGCTGCCCCTACTCCAACGCAGAACAAAAAGGCAAATATGGTCACATAAAAGTGTGAGCTTATGGTCATGGAAAAACACATCGAAAAAAGGAAAAGGTACCACCCCGAAAGTTCCATCCTCGAAACCTTTCTTTCGGCTTCCCTGAACCTGTCCGAAAAGAATGTGGATACACCCTCCACCTTTTCGGAAAAACCCCTTCCTTCCCGCTCTATCTTCCTGCCTATTTCACGGTAATATTCATTTCTCTGCTTTATTTCTTTTTTGGCGGCCTTTTTGTAGATCCTTTTTTGCTTTGCCTCCATGCGGCGCATCTTTCGCCTTGCCTTCTCATCTTCTTTTAAGGCTTTTTTTCTTTCCCTCCTCTGCTGCCTCGTGTAGGGTGATATCTCCTCATGGTACCTCCTGAAAAAGGACACCAAAAAAAACAGGGTGGGAGGGATAAAGATTACTCCATACTCCTGGGGAAGCGAAGAGTAGTACCTTTCGTACGTAAAATAATACCACTCCGACGTGCACATAAACAAAAGGCATCCCAAAACGGGCATGTGGAAGGACTTTGAGATCCCCCTCAGAAAGGCCCACATCATCAGCACTATGACCATTATCATGGTGGCGGGAAAGACCCTTAATACCACCGATGTGGGAATACCAAACACCGCATGCAGAAAATACATCACGGCATGGCAGCCTTCGGGATAAATCCCCGCTATATACAATTTATTGCTTTCGAGACCGTTTATCCAGTAATTGTGAACGATAATGTCCGACGCCTTGTATCCGTAATGAACCAGAACATCTGCCCCGAACATATACCAGGCGTAGCCCATAAGGCCAAGGACAAACACCCATTCAAGCAAATGCCTTATAACATTTGTCTTCATCCATCCGCCGAATGAATGACCGCCTTTTTTCAGCCGGACAAAGATCATCCTAAGGAGGGTCCTTAATCCCAGGATCTGACCCAGTATCCTCCGTATGAATTCCAGGATCTGACCCACCACCCAGGCGGGGCTCACGCGCCTTACCCACATAAACAATAATACCGTCACCAAAAACGTAACGATCCTTAAAGTGACAGGATATGAAATATGCGCTATCTCCATGATGAATACGATGTTCATCATATAAAAATTTCCCGATGCGACACAGATCATAAGCCTCGTAGGTCCTGAAAGATCCCTTACCTTTGGGTAAAGGATAGCGGCCGGAAGAAATATGACCATGAGAGCATACGACGCCATCACGGACAGGGTCTGAAGAAGCGTATATAATGTAAAGCTCACCACGGTCACCTCCCTTCATGCCCAATGATGGTAAATATTGCTCATTCAAACAAACCCATAGCCTTCACATATGCGCTTCTTTTTCCCGCGTTCCTTATCACGGAAAAAATGCCCGCGTTCCTTTGCATCTGCCTGTTGTTCTTTTCGAACGAATACAGGGTCATTGCCCAAAGAAAGGGCCACCTTAAGACGTTCTTTGATTCCTCCGGATAGTGCCTTTTCATCTCCCTGTGAAAGCCCTTCCACAAGGCTACAGGTCCCCTTCCTTCGGTCGCCATCATGCGCCCTTCTTCATTGTCCCCGAATTCTCCTCCCGAAAGTATGTCATCGAGGAAGGAGTCTGCCGCCTCCGGGGGTATTTTTTTGCCTTCGGTCAGAAAATCTGCCCTCTCTTCCTCAAGCCCCAGGTAATCGATACAAATCCTTGTCACAGTGGCCGCAAATCCCGTAAGCCTGCTCCTGTCTATCAGGATCTTTATCCTGGTCTTTGTCCTTGAGGGTATGTCCCTCCTGAAAAAATATGTCCAGTCCATGAGAAGCTTTAGTCCGAATCCCTTTCCCATGAAGTGGTTCAGCATATGCAGCAGCAAATAGTATGCGTGAAAATCATCCCTGAAGGAAGGAAAAGAAGACTTTGTCACCGTGGTAACATACCGCCCGGTATCAAACCCCTTCTCGAGACAAAAGGCCATCACATGCTCCATCTTCGGGGAAGGCATCTCCTCGGTCATCCTCCTGTGAAGCTCCGCGCAGTATCCTTCGGGTGAATACATCGCCTCTTCATGGATCACGGAAGATTCCCTGTCCCTGTGGTATCCCATGCCTTCGAGTACTTTTATGGCCCTTTCCATATCGAATTCATGGATCAAAATATCCATGTCTCCCGCCCGCCTTACCTCGGGTATCGGGTAAAATGCCGCCGTGACGGGGCCTTTGAGGACTATTGAGTCCATCCCCTCTTCCTTAAGGATCCTTACGATCTCCAAGGTCTTTGCCCACAGGCGGTAATTGGAACGGGCAGTGCCAAGGGCAGCCCCTCGTATCTTTTCAATGGCAAATTCCGGAGCATCTGCCCTTTTTGCAGCATCGTACAAAAGCGAGAGCACGCCCTGGACCTGCGCCGCATCCAGAAGGTACTTCCATCCGGTATGTGAAAGGCCGCTTATCGTAGGGGAAGCCTTATCCCCTGTCACCGAGCACTTCAAAAGCTCCAGCAGTGCGAAATTTATTTTTCTTAAATATTTGTCGTCCATATTTATTTTTTATGATATAATGTTGATATGAAAAAAATACATACAGCCATAAAAATCGTTTTGGCCATGCTTGTCGCGGCATTGGTGGGAAGCGGAGGATATTACGCATACCTCTATATCCTGTCCTTACACCATGAGGCATACATGTCCACCTTTTATTGTACCGAAAACATGGGGTATTTGTCAAACCCTTATTGCGGTTTTTATAATATTTATTCATATATGTTAAGTGATGACTTGACTTTTGACGAAAAATTAGCCTACGAAGACGATGAAAATGCCCTGGCCCTCATAGAGGTAAACCTCGTAAGATACAGGGACGGGAAGATTTCAAAAAAAGGTCTTAATGCCCTGGATACCCTCTTTGAAGCCTGGTCCTGCGAGGGCAAAGACCTCATCGTAAGGTTTCTTTATGACTGGGACGGTAAGGGAGAGCTCTATGAGCCAGATGACCTCTCCACGGTGATAACCCACATCGAACAGACCTGTAAGGTCTTAAACCTCCACAAGGACATCGTATACATACTCCAGGGTGTGTATGTGGGAAGCTACGCGGAGATGCACGACTCCTCCTTCCTTGGTAAAGATGACCTTGATACCCTGATAAATGCCATTTATGAGGCAACGGATCCTTCCATATACCTTTCCGTGCGCACCCCCTCCTACTGGAGAAAGATCACAAAAAAAGACACCATAGACCCCGCGGATGCCTTCGGGACTGCACTTGATGCCAGGCTTTCCCTGTTCAACGATGGGCTGATGGGCTCGGAATCAGATCTTGGAACCTATGATGACAGGGAAGATGAGCTCTCCTTCCAAAACACCCTCTGCCGCTATGTCCCAAACGGTGGGGAGGTCATCATAGACAATGAATATAATGACATAGACAATGCGGTGAATACCCTTTCCGAAATGCGCGTGTCATATTTAAATGATGAATACGATGATGAAGTCCTTGAAAAATGGAAAATTTCCGAATACGATGGGGAAACCGGCTACGAATACATAAGAAACCATCTGGGCTACCGCTACCTCGTGACACAGGTGTCCGTAGAAAACAATGACATGGACTTTTTTTCAAAAAATTTTACCCTGGACATATCCATTTCCAACACGGGATTTTCACCCATATACAAAAAGGCAGACCTCATCCTCCATATAAAGAACGACGAAACGGATCTTGAATACCCCCTTGAGGCTGACCTTAGGTACATACCCGACGATAATCCTTTGGACGCTTCCCTTTCCCTTTCCTTTGATGACCTTCCGGAGGGAAGCTATCAGCTGAGCCTTTCTGCGTCATCTGAGGGAAAAAGCCTTCTTTTCGCAAACGAGGGAGCCTCAGATTCGCTTTACCTGGGGGAGCTCTCGGTGGAATGATTCAACAAAAAAGCCACCCTTACGCATATGCACAAGAGCGGCTTTTCATCGGTTGTTGTTTGATTATGTTTTAACTATTACTTTCTTCCCCATCTTTTCTTTTTCTTGGGTTCCACCTCTTTATCGGGGTCCCTTTGTGTCTCCACGGGCTCCGCGGCATGGAGGGTATCTCCCGACATCTTGTCAAAGGCTATCAGGGCCTCCTTTGCCTCATCGGTAAGGCCTGTCGGTGTCTGAACCACGAAGGTCACGTACTGGTCGCCCCTTAATGCTTTGTTGCGAAGAGATGGCACGCCCTTTCCCTTCAGGCGGATCCTGGTGTCTGTCTGGGTTCCCGGCTCCACATTGTAGATGACGTCACCGTCTATCGTAGAGAGCCTCACCTCCCCGCCTATCGCCGCCTGTGCGAACGAAAGCGGCGCCGTGGAGTAAAGATCCATGTCCTGCCTCTGGAAAATGGGATGCCTCGCGATGGACACCTCCACCAAAAGGTCGCCCCTGGGGCCGCCGTTTTTTCCGGGCTCCCCTTTTCCTTGGATGCGGACCCTTTGGCCATTGTCTATGCCGGCCGGTATCGAAACCCTGATCCTCTTTTTCTCCGGGATATATCCCGTGCCCTTGCAGGAGGAACATTTTTCCTTTATGGTCTGACCGGTACCCGAACACTCCGGGCAAGTCTGCACATTCTGCACCATTCCAAAGAGCGACTGCTGGCTGTAGATGACCTTTCCCTTGCCCCCGCACTTGGCGCAGGACTCCTTCTTGGTGCCGGGCTTTGCCCCGGAGCCATGGCAGGTAGGGCAATCTTCCTTTATCGTCAGCTCTATCTCCTTTTCGCAGCCAAAGACCGCTTCCTCGAAGGATACGTGTACCCCCGCCAAAAGCGACGCCCCCCTCTTCGGGGCATTGGGATCCGCCGAGCGTCTCCCTCCCCCGAAGCCTCCGAAGGCTCCTCCAAACAGATCCCCGAAGATGTCCCCAAACATATCCGTAAAGTCCATGGAGGAAAAATCATATCCTCCTCCATGGGATCCGTCAAAGGCCGCATGACCGAACTGGTCGTACTGCTTCCTCTTGTCAGAATCGGACAAGACCGCATAGGCCTCGGAAGCCTCCTTGAATTTCTTCTCCGCCTCCGCATCTCCGGGATTCATGTCCGGATGGTATTTTTTTGCAAGGTTCCTGTAGGCCTTTTTTATTGCGGCGTCATCCGCATTTCTTTCTACACCTAAGACCTCGTAATAGTCTCTTTTAGTTTCAGCCATCTGTCATTTCCCCCAAACCGGCCTTATACTTCCTTAAAGTCGGCGTCCACTATGTCATCATCGCCGCCGGATGCGCTTCCCATGTCGGGACCCTGGTTCATGCTGCCCATATCGGGACCCTGGCCCATATTGCCCATGTCGGGACCTTGTGCCCCCTGCGCGCTTTCATACATCTTTGCAAATACCTTCTGCGCGCTCTCCGTGAGCTTTTCCTTGGCGGCTTTGAGCTCATCAATGTCAGAATCACTCATCTCGGAGCCCTCAGGATGCTTCTCCAGGATGTCTTTTACTTTTTGGATGTCTGATTCTATCTCGGACTTATCTGCCCCGTCCAGCTTGTCCCCTACTTCCTTCAGCGCATTTTCCGTCTGGAAAACGAAGGAGTCCGCGTCGTTTCTTGCGTCTATGGCTTCTTTTCTCTTCTTGTCCTGGGCCTCGAATGCGGCGGCCTCCTGTACGGCCTTGTTGATTTCGTCATCGGACATGTTGGAACCTGCAGTGATCGTGATGTGCTGCTCCTTGCCGGTGCCAAGGTCTTTTGCCGATACATTTACTATGCCGTTGGCATCTATGTCGAAGGTCACCTCTATCTGGGGCACGCCTCTCCTTGCGGGAGGTATGCCGTCCAGGCGGAACTGACCAAGGGACTTGTTGTCCTTCGCGAACTGCCTTTCGCCCTGTACCACGTTGATATCCACCGCTGTCTGGTTGTCGGCCGCCGTCGAGAAGATCTGGCTCTTTTTCGTGGGGATGGTGGTATTTCTCTCTATGAGTCTCGTAGCCACTCCGCCCATGGTCTCTATGGCCAGTGACAGCGGGGTTACGTCAAGAAGGAGGATGTCCCCCGCGCCCTCATCGCCCGAGAGCTTCCCGCCCTGGATGGATGCGCCTAATGCCACGCACTCATCGGGGTTTAGGTTCTTTGAAGGATCCTTGCCTGTCAACTGCTTTACCTTGTCCTGTACGGCGGGGATACGCGTGGAGCCTCCTACCAAAAGCACCTGCCCCAGGTCAGAGGCATTTAGCCCCGCGTCCTTTAACGCATTCTGCACGGGCTCTGCGGTCTTTTCCACCAGGTCGTGCGTAAGCTCATCAAACTTTGCCCTGGTAAGGTCCATGTCGAAGTGCTTGGGGCCTTCCTGGGTCGCGGTGATGAACGGAAGGTTTATGTTGGTGGTGGTCGCGGAGGAAAGCTCCTTCTTTGCCTTCTCTGCTGCTTCCTTAAGCCTCTGGAGAGCCATCTTGTCTGACGAAAGGTCTACGCCCTCTGCCTTCTTAAACTCCTCTATCATCCAGTCCGTAACCCTCTGGTCAAAGTCATCGCCGCCCAAGCGGTTATTTCCTGACGTAGCCAGCACCTCGATGACACCATCTCCTATCTCGATGATGGAAACGTCGAACGTACCGCCGCCAAGGTCATATACCATGATCTTTTGTTCTTTTTCATTGTCCAGGCCATATGCGAGGGCTGCCGCCGTGGGCTCGTTTATGATACGCTTTACATCCAGGCCCGCTATCTTTCCCGCATCCTTGGTGGCCTGCCTCTGGGAGTCATTAAAATACGCGGGAACCGTGATCACGGCCTCTGTCACGCTCTCTCCCAGGTAGCTTTCCGCGTCGTTTTTTAATTTCTGCAATATCATCGATGAAATCTCCTGGGGGGAGAATTTCTTATCGTCTATGGCCACCTTCCTGTCCGTACCCATGTCCCTCTTTATCGAGGATATCGTTTTTTCCGCATTCGTTACCGCCTGCCTCTTGGCGGGCTCACCTATGAGCCTCTCTCCCGTCTTCGTAAATGCCACTACCGACGGCGTGGTGCGCGCACCTTCCTGATTCGCTATTACTACGGGCTTTCCGCCTTCCATTACCGCTACGCAGCTGTTTGTCGTTCCCAGATCAATACCTATTATCTTGCTCATGATTGTTTCCTCCTATCGTTAATTTGCAACCTTCACCATGCTGTGGCGAACCACCGTGTCATTATACATATATCCTTTTTGAAGCTCTTCCATGACTTCGTTTTCCCCGTAGTCTGCATTGTCCTCATGCATGACGGCATTGTGAAACTGCGGGTCAAATTCCTTTCCCACGGCCTCTATCGGACGGACGCCTGCATCCTCCATGGCCTTGGAGAGCTGCTTATAGATCTTCAAGATCCCGTCCACAAAAGCATCATCGCTCTCATCTCCCACAGGCTCTAAGGCCCTTTCAAAGCTGTCTGTCACGGGAAGGATCTTTTCGATGATGCTCTTTGCGCCGGATTCAAACATCTGTGTCTTTTCCTTTTCGGAACGCTTCCTGAAATTATCAAACTCCGCCATCCGGCGCATGAGCTTGTCCTCAAGGTCTGCAATCTTTGCGTCCTTGGGATCCTTATTTTTAGAATCTTTAGGCTCTTTTTCCCCGCCTTCCTGATCACCTGCACCATCCTCAGATGGGGTCTCCCCATCTTTTGCTACATCTTTCCCATTGGTCTTCTCCTTTGCTTTTTCTTCTGATTCATTATTTCCGGTGTCTTCATCAGCGATCTCTTCATCAGTAATCTTTTCATTAGTGATTTCTTTGTCTTCTTTTTCTTTCATTTTACGGATCTTCCTCCTACGCAACTTTTTTGGACTCAATGTGAGTCTTCAATGACTCCCCGTCTTCCCCCTACCTTTTGAACGCCTGGTCGAGCTTTGTCTTTATGGTCTTTAAGGAGTCCACGACATTTTCGTAATCCATCCTCCTGGGACCTACTATCCCTATCATTCCCTTCATCCCATCCCCCAGGTCATAGGTGGCCGTCACCACCGAACAGTCCTTCAATGAAGGGGACTGGTTTTCATTTCCTATGTAGACCGTAAGCCCCGACTCTTCCGAACCCGCGATGGTCTTTTCCACGAGCTCCCTTATGCCATCCTTGGTCTCAAATGTATCGAGTATGTCCGATGCCCTCTGAAGGTCCGAGAGCTCGGGATATTTTAATATGTTTGTCGTGCCCGATGTGTAGACCTGAAGATCCTCATCCTCCTGGATGGCCATGACGATGATGTCGAGCACATCGCTTACCACCCCGGAATGGATCCCCGCCTCTTCCTTGAGCCTTGCTATGGTTCCCAGGTTTATCTGCTCCATCGAAAGACCGTTGAGACTGGTGTTTAAAAGAAGGTTTAACTTCAACAATGTCTCCTGGTCGATGGGCTCTGATACGGGAATAATCTGGTTTTTTACCCTGTTCCCATTGAGAACTATCACGGCCAGGACCTGTTCGTCCGAAACGTTTGTCAGCTGAATGAACTTTAGTCTTGAGTCTGACAGCGCCGGCGCCGACACGATGGAGGTGTAATTCGTCCGGTCGGCCAGGGTCTTCACCGCATCCTGAAGGGTCTTTTCCATCTTTTCGGTTCTTTCCACCACCATTTCCCTTAGGGCCGTTATCTCATCATCCTTTTCCTTCATCAGACGGTCCACATAAAAGCGGTAGCCCTTGTCGGATGGTATGCGCCCCGCGGAAGTGTGGGGCTGGATGATGTATCCCATCTCCTCCAGGTCGCTCATCTCATTCCTTATGGTGGCGGAGGAGAGCGAAAGATCCCTGTCCTTTGATATCGTCCTTGAACCCACCGGCTCTCCCGTCTCCAGATAGTCCCGGATAATGATGTTCAAAATCTTTGTCTGCCTTTCGCTAAGCTCTCCCTCCATCGGATCCCTCCTTGTTAGCACTCAATGCGTCAGAGTGCTAATCTTTATGAATATAAGATACCACTTACCCCGGGATTTGTCAAGGGAAAACATGAAAATTCACAGAATCTTGATAAAAAACCCTTACGGAACCAACATATTCACGGCCCCCTCCTTTACCCCCAGACTTACCTTGCGGTGTTCTCCCCCGTATTCACCGTCCAGGGTAAAGGCGCAGGGCGACGTGAATTCTATCGTCATCTCATTTGTCTGGAACACCTCCAGGTAATCCGACTCCAGATCCCCCAGCATCAGGGCTCCTACCGTCATGTTCAGGTCTATGACATTCTTGGGAGCCTTTATCAATGTCACCTCGAACAGTCCGTCGTTTAATTTGATCCTCTCCTCTGAGGGCATCTTGAACCCTCCTACCGAGGTGGCATTGGAAAATCCTCCGAACAGATAATATCCTTCGGTCACCATGCCGTCATGGGTTATCCTCGCATGGTAACTGGCTGTCAGGGCATCCGGCAGCTGGGTGATGCCGTTTACTATGTACGCCGCATGGCCTATCATGTTTTTGAAATTCTGGTCGGTATCATAGCTCACCTTCGTAAACGCCCCGAAGGCCGCCACGTAATTAAAATAAGAATCCCCGAACCATCCCGCATCATACTTGAATGTATTTCCCTTAACTATCGCCTTCGCTATGTCCACATGGGGGACGTCCAGTCCCATGCTCCTGGCAAAGTCATTGGTAGAGCCTGCCGGAAAATACCCCAAAGGCACGTCAAGGCCGCTCTTTATGTATCCGTTTATCACATGATGGAGGGTTCCGTCCCCGCCGTAACAGGCTATCACATCGTAATTTTCTCCCTCATTCGCGATTATCTGTTCAGACACCAGTCCCTCCCCGGGAATCACGGGGCAGACCGAGGTGATGTATCCCCCCAGCGCAAGCACCTTTACGATGTCATACATATCTTTCTGCGCGCCTCCCTGGCCCGCAGTATTATTTATAATAAGAAGCAGTCTCTTCATCTCCAACACCTCTTCATCTTAGGCACATCTCATCTTCGGCACCTCATTATGAACACGCCTTCCCAAAAAAGCTTTCCATTATCCTCTCCGTGGCCTTCCCGTCGCAGCCACCCATGAATTTTTCCTTGAAATCCTTAACGATTTTTATGTCATATCCATCCCCGGTGACCCGCCCGACAGATTCCATCAGCTCACCATTGGTCTTTACCACATCCCCGGGGGAAAGCTCCTCATAGTCATAGAAAAATCCCCTGAAATCAAAATATTCATCAAGGTCATAGGCAAAAAATATCATGGGTCTCTCAAAGAGGGAATATTCATATATTAAGGAGGAATAGTCCGATATGCAGATATCGGCCACGGGAAGGAGCCTTTCTATCGGAACGTCTGTAAGATCGAACGCAAAATCCCGGTACCTTTCTTCTATGTGCGCCCTGTTCTTTGAAAACGGGTGATACTTAAATACCATCACCCACTCATCATGGAATCTTTCGTAAAAACTCCCTATGTCTATGGCATCCGGCGTATATGCTTCCCTGACAAATCCCCTGAAGGTGGGGGCATATAGCATGACCTTTTTTCCCATTGCCGAAGGGTGGTCTATTAAAAATCCATCCACCGCCCCCTTTACGAAGGCATCGTCAAAAAACACGTCCGTCCTGCTTACCCCCATGCCCTTGACGGCCTGCCTGCAGTCTTCAAGTCCCATGGCAGATACATACGCCCACTCTATTTCCTTGGACGATACCGTAACGAGGTCATATGAGGACGGGTGGAGGGGGTATTTTTGCAGCTGTTTTGTATTTCCCCCAAATCCCTTGTCTGCCGTGGCGTACCCGAATCTCTTAAAGGCACCGCAGGCGTGCCATGTATTCATTATCTTCTGGCCTTTGCGTTTTTTTATGATTCCCTGCAGGTCAAAGCTGTCGTTTAAGACAATAAAGGCGGCCGTTGCCGCGTCTTCAAGGAACTCTTTTTCCTTATGGATCCTGTGCCTTGCCCTTGTGGAATTAAATCTTAAGTAATGCACATGGATATCCCATCTTTTGTCTTTCTTTAGTTCCTCATATATAAGGGAATAATTATCGGAAATTTCATCCCCGTTTTTTTCCAAAAACACCACCTTGTTTTCCCGCAAAGGCTCCCTTGAGGCTTTTTTGTATGTCCGCCTCAGTATCCACTTCAGCCTTAAGAACTGCCATGCCAAGACCACCGTATGCTGATAGAGCCATGACTTTTGCTTTGGGGGGGCTTTTTTTATTTCGAAATCTTCTTCCTTTGTTTCAAAGTCTTCTTCTGACGCGCCGTTCATTATCCTATCCCCATCTTCTCCTTATATTCCGCAAAGCTCATCTGATTTTGGTCTTTTTCCGAAAGGATCACGTCTTCTTTTCCAAGACCTTCCCCAAAGGGCCACTTTACATTTATCATGGGGTCATCCCACAGGATACCTCCCTCATCCCCCGGATGATAAAAGTCCGTGCATTTGTAGGAAAATACACAGTGACTTGAAAGCACCAGAAAACCATGGGCAAATCCCTTGGGGATAAAGAACATTTTTTTATTTTCCCCTGAGAGAATGACCCCATGCCACCTGCCAAAGGTAGAAGATTCCTTCCTTAAGTCCACCGCCACGTCAAACACCTCTCCGTCAAGGACCCTTACCAGCTTGTCCTGTGGGTATTCGTACTGAAAATGAAGCCCCCTTAGGACTCCCCTTTTCGATGCGGACTGATTGTCCTGTACAAAATCCGCCAAAATCCCCGCCTCTTCAAAATCCTTTTTATTGTACGACTCGAAAAAATATCCCCTCTCATCTCCATGGACGGTGGGGTCTATGGTATACAGACCCCTTATACCCCCACACTCATTTACCTTGATCTGACCCATCACAATCCCTCCGCTATCTCCATCAGATACTTTCCATACTCTGTCTTTATCAGGGGCTCTGCCAGATTCTTCAGCCTGTCTTTGTCGATAAACCCCTTCTTGAATGCTATCTCCTCTATACAGGATATATACAGCCCCTGCCGCTTCTGGAAGGCGGAGACAAAATCCGCCGCGGCAAGAAGCATGTCGCAGCTTCCCGTATCAAGCCATGCAAAGCCGCGCCCTAAGGTCTGCACCTTGAGGCTTCCCCTTTTAAGGTACTCATTGTTCACGGATGTTATCTCCAGCTCCCCCCGCTTTGACGGCTTTACGTTTTTTGCTATCTCTATCACGTCATTGTCATAAAAATAAAGCCCCGGTACGGCGTAATTGGACTTGGGGTTTTGGGGCTTTTCCTCTATGGACACGGCCCTCCCCTCTTTATCAAACTCTACCACACCGTATTCCCTGGGATCCCTGAAATAATACCCGAATATGGTGGCGCCCTTTTCTTTTTCCATCCTTAGGGATATCTCCTCGAGTATCTTTTGGAAGCTTTGCCCATAGAAAATATTGTCTCCCAGTATCATGGCGACAGGATCTTTTCCTATGAAATCCTCCCCTATGATGAAGGCCTCCGCCAGACCGTTAGGGGCTTCCTGCACCCTGTAGGAAAAATTCATCCCCAGTAAGGAGCCGTCTCCCAAAAGCTCCTCAAACAGTCGGATATCCCTCTTTGTCGAAATCACCAAAACATCCCGTATTCCCGCAAGCATCAGCGTGGAAAGGGGATAGTAGATCATCGGTTTGTCATATACAGGCATCATCTGCTTTGATACAGCCCTCGTTAAGGGATAGAGCCTGGTGCCGGAACCCCCGGCCAGGATTATGCCTTTCATGTCATATTCCTCCGTACATCTTTTCGTAGTATTCCATATAGTCACCGGATGTGATCTGTTCCATCCACTCCATGTGACCCAGGTACCATTTCACCGTCTTTTGGATTCCGTCTTCAAAGGATGTGTCAGGCTCCCAGCCCAGGTCTTTTTTTATCTTGGAGGGGTCTATGGCATATCTTCTGTCGTGCCCTTTCCTGTCAGCGACGTATTGTATTAAGTCGTAATTTAACCTTTCCTTCCTTGCGTCCCCGGCGGGAAGCATTTCTCGTAAGGTATCTATGATGAGCCTTACTATATAGATATTTTCCCTCTCATTATGTCCGCCTATATTGTATGTCTCAAAAGGCTCAGCCTCCCTTAGCACCATGTCTATGGCCTTTGCGTGGTCTTCCACGAAGAGCCAGTCGCGGATATTTTTTCCGTCCCCGTAGACGGGGAGCCTTTGACCCTTAAGGGCGTTATTAAGCATAAGGGGTATGAGCTTTTCGGGGAACTGGTAGGGGCCGTAATTGTTGCTGCAGTTAGTGATGTTCGCGGGGAAATGGTAGGTATCCATGTACGCCTTCACCAGAAAATCTGACCCCGCCTTCGATGCGGAATACGGGCTGTGCGGATCATACGGCGTCCCTTCGGTAAAATATTTGTCCCCATCCGGGGGGAGGGAGCCGTAGACCTCGTCCGTGGATACATGAAGAAACCTCTTTCCGTACTTAAAGCCGTTTTTTGTCTCCCAGACCCTCTTTGCGGCGTTTAAGAGCACGCCCGTCCCTTCCACATTGGTGCGGATAAAGGCCATGGGGTCTTTGATGCTCCTGTCCACATGGCTTTCCGCTGCGAAATGTACGACA
The DNA here is from genome assembly GCA_905236805.1 of uncultured Eubacterium sp. Taxonomy (GTDB): domain Bacteria; phylum Bacillota; class Clostridia; order Lachnospirales; family Lachnospiraceae; genus RUG14243. The sequence goes on from CAJOPH010000014.1 coordinate 15,347, forward strand.
TAGTCCGGGTCGTATTTGTCAAAGATTTCCTTCATCTTTGCCTCATCGCAGATATCCGCCTTTATAAAGACATAGTTTTTAAGTCCCTCCACATCCTTAAGGTTTGACAGGTTTCCCGCATAGGTGAGGGCATCTATGTTCACCACCCTGATTCCCTCACCGTACTTTGCCAATATATAATGAATGAAATTGGAGCCTATGAACCCGGCTCCCCCGGTCACCAGATAAGTCATCCGAAAGTCCTCCTTTTGTGGCTTTAGGATATTATAACACCTTTTCCCCCAAGTTTCCACCATAAGATTTGGGCGCAACAGTTCACAGAATCTACACACAAAGGCAGGTGACAAATCCCCTACAAAGTAGTAGAATGTAAGTAGGTAAATGGACTTTACTTTTATTTGTGTCCCCATTTTATGGCGGAGGGGTCAGGCGTAAGGGCTTTGACTTCCCCCATACTATCAAGGATGAAAGGAGGGGATCTTATGGCTATAGCTTTAGATAATGCGTACAATTATTACGTATCTACATACGGACAGTCTCTTACTCCGTCACGTTACGACACCCACAAGAAAAGTGACCTTCGTAACGTGTACAATTCCATGCTCAAATTAAATAAAGATGCGCCTCTTTACAAGATAGCCAATCCGAATCAGGCGCAGCGCTTTGCCATAGACATGAAGGAGTCTTCCCGACAGATACAGAATGTCCTTTCGTCTATTTCGGAAGATTTTGACGATGGGGAGGATGAGGGAAGCTTCAAGAAGCGCATAGCTTATTCGTCTGACGAATCAAAGGTAGTGGTAAATTACATAAATGAAGACGATGACGAAAGCCAGGTGGATGATTTTGAGATCGATGTAAGAAGGCTCGCCCGTCCACAGATAAATACGGGAGCCTTCCTTAACAATAAGGAGCTTTCTCTTCCCACGGGTGAATACTCGTTCGACCTTTCCGCGAACCAGACGGTTTTCGAGTTCCAGTTCACCGTGCGGCCTGAGGATACGAACTTTTCCATCAATTCCAGACTGGCTCAGCTGGTAAACAGTGCCAACCTTGGTCTTACCGCAGCCGTTGTGGAAAATGGTCAGGATCAGTCCGCCCTGAAGATAGTTTCACAGCAGACGGGTCTTATGCCCAATGAAGATTCGCTATTTTCCATACGTCCGAACCTAAGTAAGAATTCGGCTCTGGCCATGAGAACATTGCATCTGGATAATGTCACGCAGGAGGCCGCGAATTCGACCTTCCTGCTTAATGGCACGGAGCACTCTTCCTATTCGAACAGCTTCACCATCAACAAGGCCTTCGAGCTGTCGCTCCTTGGCACCACCGATGAACCTGTGACGGTAGGCTTCAAGTCTGACACCGAGGCTATAGCGGAGAATGTCCGCAAGATGACGGATGCGTACAACAGCATGGTTTCCGTGGCTCAGAAATATTCAGGGATAAACATCCCCATGAACAAGCTCTCTAACCTCATAGAGGGCATACGCAGCAGATATGAGGATGAGCTTCTTCCCATCGGTCTTGAGATGGACGATACGGGGGCTGTCACCATAGACAAGGCTCTTCTTACCGAGGCTTCCGAGCCTTCGAACTGGAGCGATACGAACAGCCGCCTTGATTCCTTCAAGAACACCATATCCAGGCTTGCATGGAGGACCTCCTTAGATCCCATGGATTTTGTGGACAAGAAGATCTGCGCATACAAGAACCCCGGTCACAATTACAATGCACCGTACGCTACGAGCAGGTATGCAGGCATGCTCTTTGATGCGACCAGGTGACCCTTTCCCTTTCTGCGGAAAACACGAAAAGCCGTCAGACAAAAGGCAGAAAAGTACTAAATGCGGGCATTACAGTTTCGGCTGGATGCCCCATTTTTATGCGCGCGGTGATTAAAAAGGGCTTGAAAAAAACACCAGAATGTAGTAAAATAGAACCGTTTTGTTTTGACCTTAACATCATATTATTGAGATAAAATGAGAACTCTGAAGCTGTATTTTTACAATGAATTCAAATGCCTTGCGGATGAATGCCACTATGGTTTTCCGATGTGGGATTTTTGGTCATGATGAGGTAGGTTGCGGACATGGTGCCTGTCACCATGAAAATTTCACAAAGGTTCATAGGACTCATGCCACCGAGAGAAAGTTAGAATTGTTTTCTGAAAAGGGTGCGCTTTCTTTTTATCTAATATCTACTTCTGCCGTTATCCCCCGAAGGGCAGCCTCACGGTTTATGTATTGCAGCATAGGGGGCAGGTCGGACAGTCTGATGCCGCCTCTGCCCAGAGTCTTTATCATCTCGATGATATCCCTTTTGTACAGCGGATAATCGTGAGCGCTCGCTGCGTTTATGGGTCTTACATAGTCCGGTCCGAACATGCCGAGAAGAACCGCCTCCGTATAGAGAGGAACGGGGATGGTGCCGGTCTCGAAGGGCATGTCCACAAGGGTTTCATACCATTGCCTCTTGAGGCATGGCTTTGTGTTGTGTATGGCATAAAAAATAAATCGGGCTATATCATCGGAGCCGGTGCCCATATAACGGGCGGCGACAGCCTCCGCTGTCATTTCCTTTCTGATAAGTGGTGAATAGTCCGTGCTGCCCTTTGAATCCAGCTCATCACGCATATAGTGTATGGCAGTAAGCTCCTTGAGATAGTCCAGGCGCCATCCGGCAAGGTCATCTGCGTCAGAGGGGCATTCATCATAGGGATACAGATCAAATCCCACGGGGAAGGGGCAGTTGTAATAAGTTCCAAGGATTTCGGGAGTATACAGGGTTCCCCGGTGATTTATAATGACGGTGATGCCGTTGTAGCGATGGTTTTTGGAATCAAAGGTGGACACGTAGTAGCCATCGGGCAGCTCATCGCCCGCTATTTCCAGAAATCTGTTATAATCTTTACGAGGCATTCCCAGATCCAAGTCATCGTCCCAGGGGATGAATCCGCGATGACGGTACGCTCCGAGGAGAGTTCCGCAATCCGCCCAGTAGCGGAGGGAGTGTTTTTCGCAGATGCGATCAAATATTTCAACAGTCTTTAAGGAAGCCGCCCAGTAGCGTTTCATACATTCAGTGACTGTAAAATGTCCCCGCTCTTCATCCCTGAAATAATCCTCATTGAACTCAAATTTCATCTTTGCCCCCAAGTCCGGTCCTAACTTACGTCAGACAGGATTTTGCCGATATTTCCCAGACCATCACCGGTTTTCCCGCATCCATGCACTTCGTGGCATAGTAGCCCCCACTCCCGTAATAGGCCCGGCATGATTCAAAAATATCCCCGGAAATATCCGCATCAGCCTCATATACTCCGCAGCCTCTATTTGTAAAATCCTCCGCAAGCCCTATGTACGCCTCAAAAAGCCCCGGTTTGTTTGCCTTTA
>CAJOPH010000015.1 GCA_905236805.1 uncultured Eubacterium sp.
AATCTTCCATGGAGCCTTAGGCCCCTCAAAAGCTGCTCGTATCCATCAAACAGTTCATTATCCTCATCAAGGACCATGTCCAGCGATGCCGCCATACTCCCTATTGTATGTTCTGACAGATCTTCTTTGTGTCTTAATAAAAATTCTATCCTGTCCCTTGAGGTTTCAAGATCCAAAAACTCAAGAAGCAAAGGATCTGCCTGTTCATGTCCGTTTTCCATCAGATTAACCCCGTTAAAAATTTTTGAGGAGGTTTATCATCTCCACAGCGCTTTGCGCACAGTCATAGCCTTTGTTTCCGGCCTTTGACCCCGCCCTCTCTATGGCCTGTTCAATATTATCTGTGGTAAGGACCCCAAATAATACCGGAACCTCCGTGGACAAGGTGACATTGGCTATCCCCTTGGAAACCTCAGAGCATACGTAATCATAATGGGATGTGGATCCCCTGATGACGGCTCCCAGGCATATTACTGCATCGTAATTGCCGCTCTTTGCCATTTTTTGGGCTACGAGGGGAATCTCAAATGCCCCGGGCACCCAGGCTACGTCTATCATGTCATCCTCCACGCCGTGGCGCGTAAGACCGTCAAGGGCACCATCTATCAGCCTGTCCGTGATAAAGGAATTAAACCTCCCTGCCACTATCCCTATCCTAACACCCTCTGCTACAAGGTTTCCTTCTATGTAGTTCATACCAACCTCCTAAAAATATTAATGTGGACATCAGGCATCTTTTTCTTTATTTTCATTCTCCGCGTCATCATAATCCACCAGATGACCCATCCTTTTTTGCTTTGTCCTAAGGTAAAAAAGGTCAGACTTTTTGGCCTCCATCTGGATGGGAACCCTCTCCTTTATGGACAGACCAAAGCCTTCGATGGAGTAAATCTTGTCGGGGTTATTGGTCATAAGGCAAAGCTCAGATACTCCAAGATCCCTTAGTATCTGGGAGCCTACGGTATAATCCCTCATGTCTGCCGGAAATCCCAGCATGAGATTTGCCTCTACCGTGTCATAGCCCTGATCCTGAAGGGCATAGGCCCGTATTTTGTTGATAAGTCCTATCCCCCTTCCTTCCTGCCTCAGGTAGACAAGCACTCCCCTTCCTTCCCTGGCTATCATCTTCATGGCAGCATCATACTGCTCCCCACAGTCGCACCTGGCAGAACCGAAAGCATCGCCCGTCAAACACTCGGAATGTACCCTGCAAAGAACGGGATTGCCGTCCGAAACATCTCCCTTCACCAGAGCCACATGGTGTTCACCGTTTAGTTTGTTTATATATCCATGTATGGTAAAATCACCATAGCGGGTAGGAAGCTTTGCGGAGGCTATGCGCTCCACCAGCTTCTCGTGCTCCTTGCGGTAGGTCTTTAAGTCTTCCACCGTGCCTATCTTAAGACCGTGCTTTTTGGCAAAGGCAAACAGATCTTCCTTCCTGGCCATGGTACCATCGTCCTTCATGATCTCACAGCAAAGACCTATCTCCTTAAGCCCAGCCAACCGGCAGAAGTCCACGGTGGCCTCGGTATGTCCATCCCTTACCAAAACGCCCCCCTCCTTGGCTTCGAGGGGAAACATGTGTCCCGGCCTCCGGAACATATCCCAGCTGTCATACACCGCATGCATCGCCGTGTATGACCTCTCCTGCGCGGATATCCCGGTCTTTGTGTCCACATGGTCTATGGCCTCCATGAAAGCGGTTCCGTGATTGTCACCATTTACCTTGCACATAGGCTCTAATTTCAGGCGTTCTACATATTCTTTGGACATGGGCATGCAGATAAGCCCCCTTGCGTAGGTGGCCATAAAATTGATGTTCTCAAGGGAGGCAAATTCGGCCGCGCAAATCACATCCCCTTCATTTTCCCTGTCCTCGTTATCCAGGATGATGATGTTCTTTCCGAATTTAAGATCCTGAATCAGCTCTTCCACAGTATTAAATTCCATAAATTTCTTCCTTCTGTATTATGATTTTCCGGGAAAAATCCCCCATATATGCCGTATGTCACGCAAATCCGTTTTTCATGAGAAAATCTAACGTAAGACCATAAGAAGAAGATCCCCCTCCCCCTTTATCCATATCCGGCATCATTAATTTTTCCACGTATTTACCGATGATGTCGTTTTCCAAATTCACCGTGTCACCCGGCTTTTTCCTAAGCAAAATGGTCTCATCCGCCGTATGCGGAATGACACTTACCTTAAAGGATCTATCATCCACATATGCCACCGTAAGCGATATCCCGTCTATGGCTATGGAGCCTTTTTCCACGATATACCTCAAAATACCGCTTTGGGTATCTATGGTTACCCAGACTGCGTTATCTTCTTTTTCCATGGAGGAAATGGTTCCCGTTCCGTCTATGTGTCCCGAAACGATATGTCCTCCCAGCCTGGATGTTACGGATAACGCGCGCTCTAAATTCACCAAAGACCCCACCCTAAGCTCTCCCAGGTTTGACCTTCTAAGGGTCTCTGCCATCACATCACAGGAAAAAGCATCCCCGGCAAGGGATGTTACCGTAAGGCACACTCCATTAGTGCAGATGCTGTCACCCACCTTTGCATCCTCAAGAACTTTTTTTGCGCCGATCTTTAGTGATGAGGAAACCCTTCCCCGTAAAATCCCGGAAATTACGCCTACCTCTTCGACTATACCCGTAAACATATCACCGCACCACCCTTCCGGTAACGGCAAAATCCCCGTCATTAAAGGATATGGAAACGGTGTCCTTAAGGCGGATACAGTCTTTTATCCTGGAAAACCCCCTTCCTTCCAGCGGGGTCTTTGCATCCCTTCCGCCTATAAGTACGGGGGCCATATAAGCTATCACCCTGTCTGCAAATCCCCCCTCCATTACGGAAAAAAGAAGCTCTCCTCCTCCTTCTATCATGATACCGTCTATGCCCATCTGTCCAAGGGTCCTAAAAAGGGAATAAAGATCTATTTTTTCTTTGTCATTATCATCAGGGCAAACGAGAATCTGTGCCCCCATATCCCTTATCTTTTGGGCCTTTTTTTCATCTTCCAAAGTCCCCGTGGCTATGATGGTCTTTGCTTTTGATGTATCTAAGATCTTCGCATCAAGTGGTATCCTAAGGTGGGTATCTGCCACTATCCGTATTGGGTCTCTTCCACCTTCCTGCCTGCATGTAAGCTCGGGATCATCTGAAAAGACGGTGCCTATTCCCACCATTATCCCCATGTATTTATTCCTTAGGGAATGAGAATGAAACCTTGCGTTTTCGCCCGTGATCCACTTGGAATCACCTGTATGCGTGGCTATCTTACCATCAAGGCTCATGGCGTATTTTACGAGTATAAAGGGATCTTTATCCACTATATACTTCATGAATACTTCATTTAAGGACATGCATTCATCGGTAAGAATCCCATGAAAAACCTCTATTCCGGCATCCTCAAGCTTTTTTACGCCGCTTCCTGAAACCAGGGGATTGGGATCTAATGTCCCTATGAAAACCCTTTTTATCTTTTTTTCGATGATAAGGTCAGCACAGGGAGGAGTCTTTCCATGATGGGAACACGGCTCCAGGGTAACATATAAATCAGCCCCCATTGGATCTTCGAGTGCGTTTTTAAAGGCGTTTACCTCTGCATGGGGACCCCCGAAATATTCATGCGCACCCTCCCCTATGACCTTTCCGCCTTTTACTATGACGGCTCCTACCAAAGGGTTTGGGTTTACCTTTCCCGTGCCCTTTAACGCCAGGGAGAGAGCCCTTTTCATGTAATTTACATCATTTTCCGTAATCTCTTTCATGTGAAATATACCAATTCATCCTCCGGAGCCTCCGAAGGCTTTGTATCATAGACATAGAGCACAGGCCCCTTGCCGCCGTAGTCCTTATTATATTCATATTTAACATCTGCGCCCAAATCTATCCAGCTCTTGTGACTTATATTTCCGGCATCATCGCTCTTGCAGATAAGCCCCAGGTACTGTATGTCCTCCACACAGCAGGTCATGGCAAATCTTCCCGATACGAACTGTCCGGGACGGGCGTAATTTTCCGGATGATAGACCAAAGCCTTGAAATGCACTTTCTTGTTCTTGTAATCCTTGGGATGCTCCATGATGTCCGAAAAGAACATGGCGTAATCCGCATCGGTCAAAAAGAGTTCTTTTTGTTCCTTGTCATAGGGAAGCTCGCTCATCGCATTCTCATCTATGGTGCCGTCCTCTTTTTCGTATACTATCTGAGCCCTCCTGTTTACGCCCTTTATTGCCATGCGGAACTTTGCCTTGGGGCTTAAGTCATTTACCCTGTTTATGATGATGACATCGGACAAAAACATCTGGTCCCTCATCATGGCACCCATGTTCATAAGATACATCTCAAAAGTAGGACCCTCTATGGTGGTAAGAACCTGCGCAAGCTCAAGATTCATCTGTGTCACCTTAGCTATCTCCCAGGTTCCGTTGTACTCAATGAAGATAAAATCAGGCATGTACTTAAGATAGGATTCCTTTAGGAAATCATAGGTAAAATCCTCTTCGTCTTCCACGTCCACCTTCACTATCTTGTGTTTTTTAAGGTCATCTTCCTCAAATCCGACATCCCCATCCTCGCAGGAGACAAGGAGAACCTTTCCCCCTTCCGCAAAATCGGAATTATACAGGGTATCCTTTATCAGGGATGACTTTCCACTGTCCAAAAAACCCGTAAAAAGAAATATGGGAGCATCAATATCCATGTCAAAAACACCTCTACATCCTTCAAATGATCATTCCATGCCAAAGAGCTTTCTCATCTCTTCCTCATCCACATCCGTCCCTATCACGACGAGCCTTCCCGTATAATCAGGCTCCCCGTCCCTTATTTCATAATCACCGGGAACCATGTCAAAATAAATCCACTTTCCGTCGGTAGCCTCGATGATACCCTTTGCCCTCAGGACGTTGTCGAATTTCTCGTCGTTTGCCAAATGGTCAAGGGCTGCCCTTACCGTCTCCCTGTCAAACCTGTGGGGAGTCTCAATGCCAAACTCCTTAAACACCTCGTCTGCATGATGGTGGTGATGATGATGTCCCTCATGGTCATGATGATGTTCATGGCCTTCGTGGTCATGGTCATGATGGTGTTCGTGTTCATGGTCGTGTTCATGTTCATGATCGTGGTCGTGGTCATGATGGTGATCGTGGTCATGATCGTGTTCGTGGTCATGAGCCTTTGCATGCTCTGCGGCTTCTTTTTGAGCTTCCTCAAGAAGACCCGAAAGCATACCGCTTTTTGACTCATAGGCCTTTAGTATGGTTTCTGAAGAAAGCTTATCCCAGGGCGTTGTGATGACGGCGCAGTTTGGATTTTTATCCCTTATCAGACCAACTGCCTCCTCCAGGTCATTTTCTTCCATATCCTGAGTTCTTGACAATATCACGGTGTTTGCAAACTCTATCTGGTTGTTAAAAAATTCCCCGAAGGCCTTCATCTGTTTCTTTGCCTTCTTCGCGTTAACCACAGTGACCAACGCATTTATCTCCATCGGCTTTTCCTTGGAGACATTCACAACGGATGCCGATACATCTGAAAGCTTTCCCACTCCCGATGGCTCTATGATGATCCTGTCAGGCGAAAACCTGTCTGCCACTTCTTTCAGGTTCCTGTCAAAATCACCTACCAGGGAACAGCAGATACACCCCGAATTCATCTCGGTGATCTCTATCCCCGCATCCCTTAGGAAACCTCCGTCTATGCCTACCTCGCCAAATTCATTTTCAATGAGGACTATTTTTTCACCGGAAAAAGCTTCATCTATCATTTTTCTTATGAAAGTCGTCTTTCCCGCTCCCAGAAACCCGGAAACCACATCTACCTTTATCATCGGTTTTTACCTCCCTTAGGATCTGTCACTCAATGCGCAATAATGTATTATATCATTTTTTGTTAAAAAAGAAAAGGGTAAATTCGCCAAATCGTTACAAAGCTATATCCTCCAACATCTTCCCATACCTGTCCATGAGAGGGGCATGACCTTTTCTTACGGTATCGTAGTCTCCATCCTTGCAGGCCTGCTCCAGTTTCCTGGCCTCGTTTGAAATATCCATGGCTCCTATGTTCATGGACGTGCTCTTTAGGGAATGTACCACAATCTTGTAGTTTTCAAAATCCTCCTTCTCCAGAAATTCCGTAAGGGTCTTTCTCTTGTCTCCCTTAACGTACTCTTCTACCACGGACATGTAAAATCTCTCATCATTCATGCAATACCCCATCCCCGTCTTCACGTCTATTTCAGGGTTTTTTAGAAGCTTATCCATGGCACCCTTTTTGCTTTCATTATCATCCCCATTATCAGCATTTGGCGCAAATTCAAGAACATCAATATCTTCAATATCATCAATATCAAGACCCGTATTACCACCGGTATCAGGTGCAAACTCTAAAACATCTATATCAGGCGTAAATTCCAAAACACCAAGATCGGCCGTAACCCCCGAAGCATCCGGATCAGACCCAAATTCCAAAACATCCTGATCTGACGTAACCCCTGAAGCATCAGGATCGGACCCAAATTCCAAAACATCCCCGGAAGACTCCATAGGTACCTGTGCCTTATCATCAATGGAAAGGGAAAACTCCAAATTTCCAATGGGAGTCCTGTCCCTTATGCCCTGGGGAATTTTGACTGTAATAAGATTCCCCATTCCTTCCGCACTCTCAGCCTGCATTTCACCGTCCAAAAGGTCTATCAGGCTGTTGGTAAGCCTTAGACCCAGACCCGGGCCTTCCATTTCCCGTGACATTTCCCGTGAATTATCGTGCGTTTGATCTTCCCTGTAGGAATCTATTTTGCCACCCGAATCCGTAATGTTTATTTCCAATGTCACCGTGGCATCCGTCCTTTTTGCCACATCCACCCCAAAGGAGATATCTCCCTTTTCGGTATACCTTACCGCACTTGAAAGGAAATTGTTTATCACCTGCTTTATCCTTATGGAATCACCATATAGCTTTGACGGGATGGAAGGATTGACCGAAAATAAAATCCCTATTCCCTTTGCGGCGGCCCTGGAATATGCTATCCTGTAGCAGTCAGAGAGCATCTCCCCCAATACATATTCGTCATTATTTATCTCCATCCTCCCGGACTCTATCCTGGATACATCCAGGATATCATTTACCAGCGAAAGAAGGGTCCTTGAATCGTCCCGGATGCTTAGCGCATATGTGTATGCTTCCCTGTCCTTTATGTCCTTTCCCAGTATCTTGTCATCAGACCTTATTATCCTTTCTATCGGGCTGCGCAGCTCATTGGACATATTGGTCAGGAAAATATCCTTTGCGTTGTTTGATATTTCCAGCTCCTTTCCGTTTTCTTCCAGGCTTTTTTTCTGTTTTTCGTAGACATATGAATTGTACTTGAACACTGCCCCCAGGGCGCAGGAGGCCACAAGAAGGGTCTGGATGATGTCGCTTATCGTATAATCCACGGTAACGGGCTCTACCAGCTCCGAATGGAACCTGGTATACTGTATCACAAATGCCATAAGCGTAAAATGTAATATGCATACGGGAATGGCCTTAAGTCCGTCAATGACCATCCAGTCTATGACCATCCCCAGCAAAAACCATGAGGGCATTCCGCTGTATACCCCTCCCGCTGAAAAAAACATGAAAGGAAAAAGAATGGTATTTATGGAAAAGCAGACCAAAAAGGCCGTAATCCTTACCTTGGTTTTTACGACGGAAAGGTAAAGCCCCAACCCTCCCATCAATACCACCATGGCTATGACCACAAGGCTCAATAAGCTCCCTTTTATGAACAAGGTGCTAAAGAGGGAAAAAATCCCCCCCAACACCGTGACAACACACATGAGGTTTACCAGCCTTTGCTTTATGGGATTTTTTTCACTTATTATATTATCATTCAAAAAATCCCGTATCCATGAAATTACCCCTTTGTTTTTGGATGTATCTACACTTTCGTCCTTCTTTTTTCCACCGGATGCGAATATAAAGCCAAAAGCACCCCTTCCGCAATTGGGAACTAAAGTGGCAGATACCCCGCTTACAAAAACATTCTTAAAATGGATGTATTTTTCTACCTCGTTCCTGATTAATTCTGTCTCTTTTTCGCTAAGTCCGGCATGGTTTATTATCACAAAATCATCATCTATATTCTTTATGCCTTCAAACTCCGATCTTACGTATTTTTTTACTATTTTTTCCCAGTCTCCCGTAAGAAACCTGCTGGTAGCTATCCCATCCTTTCTTATGCTGATGACAGGATGGAGCATCATCCTTTCACTAAGCGCAGCGGAAAAAGATGATATCCTTCCCCTTTCCCTGGCGGTCTGCGAGTCCTTTATGACAAATGTGGTCCTTATCCTTTTTTTGTAGTCATTTATCTCTTCTAAGATCTCAGAGGCCCCACGGTCTTTTTTTGCCTTTCGTGCGGCAAACACTGCCAGTATCCCCGCCCCTCCCACAACATTAAAGGAATCTACCACCGATACCCCCGGGAGGTTTTTTGCGGCCTGTTTTGCATTGTACAATCCCTTTGTAAAGGCAGACCCCGAGCTGATATGGATCACCCTGGTGGCCTTTTCGAGCATTTTTTCAAAAAAACTTTTGTATTCCATCGGGTCGGGAGGTATTACATCTACCCTGCCGCCTTTTTCATCCATGCGGTCCAAAAGATCCTTTGCCGTTATCTCCTCCCCGTCAAGAAACCTCCCCCTTTTGGTCTCCAGATAAAACGGAATGACGGATATGGAATTCTCTTTCGCTATTTCCCTTGGAATGGAGCAGACGCTGTCAGCGGTTATCACCACATTTCTTTTTCCTTCCATATCCATCACCCCCTCTTTGACATTTTTTTGTCAATAACCTTCTTCATGGCAACAATATCTATGGGCTTGGACAAAAAGTCATCAAAACCGTCCTTCAAAAATCCTTCCCTGGCACCCGATACGGCATTTGCCGTAAGTACCACGATGGGAAGCTTCCGGTAGAATCCGTTCCTTATGGACCTTATCCTGTTCATTGCGGATGTACCGTCCATCCCCGGCATCATGTAATCCATGAAGATTATGTCATAGTCATCCATCGAGCATTTTTCTATGGCTTCGTTGCCACTGTTTGCGGTATCGGCAGATATTCCCATCTTGGAAAGAATCCCCTTCGCCACTATGAGGTTCATCTCCTCATCGTCTACTACAAGAACCCTTGCGTTTTTATATCTATCATCGACAGAAGAAGTATCCCCCTGCTTTGTGCCGGAGGTTTTCGGCGAAAATCCCTTGGATTTTCCAAGTTCATTTAGGACATGGGGTGAGTAGAGGGGCTTTCTTATCAGCTGGGCATGGCATCCGTGTGACGCCTTGAAGCCATCCTCGCAGAATATAAAAAGGCAGGTCTCTTTAGAAATTCCATCGAAATAGCCTTCTTCCATTTCATATTCCCAGTCGGATATGAAGACATTGGTAAGCTTGTGGCTCTTGTAATGATCCTTAAAATCTTCCAACGAAAACAGAAAAGTGACATCTAACCCCTGAGCCTTTGTCACATGATCCATCATCGAATAATAGTATTTCCCGACTTGTTTTTTTACGTATTTTTCTATGTTGAAATAACACGCAATCTTAAAATAGGATGCATCCTCAAGCTTTACCGACGGTGACGGGTCTATCACCTGCTGTGGGATGCAGACATGTACATGGGTGCCCTCCCCTATCTTTGACTCTATGTACATAAAGCCATCCATCTTTGATACTATTCCATGGACAATGGAAAGGCCCAGGCCAAGGCCGCCCTTTTTCCTCTTTGCGTCAGAATCGACCTGGTAAGCCTCATGAAAAAGATGCTCCGTCTGACCCTTTGTCATGCCGCAGCCCGTGTCGTATACATCTATGTTTAGGTTTATTCCGTATTCTTCTTCTCTATGGGAAACATATAGATACCCGCCTCCCCTCTCGGTGAATTTGACGGCATTGTCCAAAAGGCAGGTGATGATTTTTTTTATTTTTGTAAGATCCCCAAAAAGGGTTCTTGGTACATTTGAATCAAGGTCCAAGGCAAAGTCCAGCTTACTACCCACGCTGGAATCAAACACCTGGGTTATGGCGTCATTTACGGCAGATGCTATCTCATAATTTTCATTGAAAAGAGAAAAATGTCCCGTTCTAAGTTCCGAATAATCCAGGGTATCTGAAACCTGCCTGTAAAGTCTCCTTCCCGCATCGTTTATGACCTGTGCCTGTTTTTTTACCTCAGGGTCTTGTGCCGAATCCAATATGATACGGCTCATACCGTTTACCGCGTTTATAGGGGTCCTTAACTCATGGGACATATTCGCCAAAAAGACCTCGTTTTCGCTGCCGGCTTCCAAAAGATCTTTCTCAAGGCTTTCTATTTCTCCGCTTGCGTATGACTTTTCCTTAAAAATGTATCTTGAAATAAATACGGAAAGGATCAGGCAGACCACACCCAGGATGATGCGGGAGTAGACTATGAAATCTATTGCCTCACCGAAAAGATATCCGTCTACGAATATGCTCTCCAGAAGATAGACCACATATGAAAATGCCACTATGTAGATAAGCACCGTTTCCCCGCTTTGTGAGAGGCACAGTATAAGCACACAAAGAATGATGGGAATATCAGTAACTGTCTCCCCATGATATCCATAGAACAAAAGCACAAAAAACATCGCAAACACATACAGGTAAAGTCGCACCCTGTCCGATCCTATCTTTAGGAAATGGATGATCCAGCAGGTAATGGGAGCCAGGGACACATATCCCACAAACTCCCTCTCCCATCCCGAAATAATGATGACGACATCCATCAAAACGACTAATACGAAAAAAGCGATCAGTATGGTCATATGATAGGATATCACCTTTTCAGCTTTCAATGGTCACCTCCCATGCGGTCTGCCAAAGCCTTCCTCATCCTTACAAACTCCAGGATCCTATTTACCCTTTGGAGGGCTACCGCCGCTATAAAGGGCTTTCTTATATAGTCCATGGCTCCTGCCTTAAAGACCGAAACCTCCGTCTTTGGGTCTTCGTCCGCCGTAAGGAAAATGACCGGGACATCCTCAAATTTGGGATTTTTAAACATCTTTTCCATAAACTCGAGCCCGTTCATTTGCGGCATATGGTAGTCAAGCAGGATAAGGTCGGGAATTTTTTCTTCCATCATAGACAGCGCCTCTTCCCCGGATAGTGCGCATTCAATGTTGTACCTGATGCCAAATATCTGTTTCACCATTATGTGGTTTATCTGCTCATCGTCTATGGCAAGGACATAGTCTTTGGATGTATTTACCGTAAATACCTTATCCAACCTCTCGTACAAAACCTCTGCCTTGAAAGGCTTCCTGATAAAGTCCAGGGCGCCTAAGCGAAGGGCCTCGGTCAGGTTTTCCCTCGTGGTTGAGGCCGTAAGGAAGATGGTCTTTATGTCCGCAATAGACGGGGTTTCCCTGATCTTTGACAAAGCCTCCAATCCGCTCATACCCGGCATCTCTATGTCCAAAAGAAGCAGGTCTACATCCCCCGACAAAAGTGCCTGTATGCAGGATTTACCATCGGAGCAGATCATCACATTATGTCCCTTTGGTTCTAAGATATGCTTGGCCGTAGCCAGGTTCATTGCATCATCGTCTACCACTAAGATATTTTTCTTTTCCATTTCCTAGCCCCCTTCGATCTTTTATCTTTAATAAAATATCTGGTTTCCTATCTGGTATCCATAGTCAGAAGTCCATCCCTTGGCACTGTGAAAATAAAGATATTCAACCGTGCGGGTTCCGCCCAAAACCTCCTTTGCCGCCTTCTCACAGGATGAACTCCAGGATTTGTTTGAAAGAACCAGAGCAAGCTTCCCGCTCGCCACCGGGGAAAACTGCCCGCTTTGGTAAATGACTCCCTCCAGGGTATTTGGAAACTCTGATGAGTCTATCCTGTTCATAACCACGCTCCCAACGGCCAGCTGTCCCTCATAAATCTCTCCCCCGGCCTCACATTCTATAAGAGCCGATAAAAGCTCTATGTCAGAGTCCGTGGCGTCATACGCATCTGTCGTGGATGATACAGGGCCTGTGCCCTGTTGTGTATCCTCCCTGGCCTGCTGATCCTCCCATGAAGAAGACGAGCCCGCATTGGCCACCGCGGAATCCTCCTGAGCCTTTCTTGCCCTGGCCTCCGCCAAAGCCCTGGCCTTTGCCTGCGCCGCAGCTAAGGTTTCTTCTTCTATCTTATCCTGCAGCTTTTGTGCCCTTTTCATCTTTACGGAAAGCTCATCACCTGCTTCTTCCAGATCGTTTTGGGCATTTTCCAAAAGGGAAGAAAGGGTCTGCTTTTTTTCTTCCGATTCACTAAGAAGTGAGGAAAGATCATCTTTTTGTGACTGTAATTCTTTCTTTCTGGAAGAAAGCTCCCTGCATGATGAGACATATTCATCCATGATCTTTTGGTCATATTTCCTTACCGACATGATGTATTGCGTCCTGTTCAAAAGGTCGGATATGGAATCAGACTCTAAAAGGGATGCAAGGTAAGAAGATGATGAGCCGTTTTCATATGTGTACTTTATCCGGTCGCTCATCAATGTCTTTTGGTCTTTTATGTCTTTTTTTAAGGTCTTTATATCATCCTCTACCAGGGATATTCCTTCTTCCGTGTCCGTTATCTGCTCATCTAAATTCGCTATCTGCGCAGATACTCCCTCTAAGTCGTCCTCATATCCGTCCATCTGGGATGATAGCTCTTTTTGTCTGTCTTTTAGCTCCTTTATCCTCTCATTGGTTTCATTTAGCTTTTGCTTTGTGGATTTAGCCGGGGCACAAGTGCTGGGAAAAAACGCGCAAAAAACCATCATTCCCACAAGTGCTGTTGTCAATAATCTTTTGTTAACAATCATCCTAACATACCCCTTATTTCTTCCAACGTATCATCATAGTACTTCATGAGGCTTTCGTGGTGCTCCCTTATGTAACCGATGTCTTCTTCTTTTCCCATATCCTCCATCTCCAGGGCTTTCTTGGACAGCTCCATCGCGCCTATCATTTTGGAATTGCTCTTCAGGGCGTGGACGGAGACCACATATGCTTTTGTGTCGCCTTCCTCCAAAGCCTTCGACAGGGAAGTCTTTTTTTCATCCTCCGCGTCTAGGAACATCTGAAGAAGGGTGGAATAAAAGGCCTCATCCCCATTTGCGTATTCTAATCCCATATCCCTGTCGATATTGGCAGCTTTATTTTTGGTTTCATTTTCCGCATCCGCATCAGAAGCCTGCTCCCGGGAATCTGCATCATCTATCCCTTGTTCGACTATCTCATCCTGTGGGGATGATTCATCCCTGTCAAGGTCTACTTCTTCATATTCGACATATTTTTTAAGTATCTTTATCAGCTCAGCATATTCCACGGGCTTGGAGAGGTAACCATCAAAACCTTTTTCCAGATACATATTCTTTGACCCGTCTATGGCATTTGCGGTAAGTGCCACCACGGGCGCATCCTTGGATTTATTCTCATCCCCCATTTCCTTGAGCTTTTCCAGGGTCTCTATGCCGTCCATCTCAGGCATGAAGTGGTCAAGGAAGATGATATCGTAACTATTTTGCCTTACCAGGTCAAGGCATTGTCTTCCGCTTACGGCTGTAGTGATATTTACCTTCGTATCCTTTATTCTTTCGGTAAATACGACCAGGTTCATGTCCGTATCATCCACGACCAGGATCTTCGCGTTGGGGGCTATGATGGGAGCCGCGTACGCGTTTTTCCCCTCGGCCGTCGCGTATTTTTCATAGTCTCCCACGGGAGTATCATCCACTATTTTCTGCGGAAGGTTTACTATGAAGGTAGAGCCTTCTCCATAGACGCTCTCCA
>CAJOPH010000016.1 GCA_905236805.1 uncultured Eubacterium sp.
AAGAGAGCTTTTCAAGGGGCTTAAAATCTATGATATGGACTATGACTGGGAAGAATACCCGGTGGTACATATAGATTTTGCCCGCACCGTTATGACTGACAAAGGGACATTTGAAAGAAGCCTGGGGTTTGATCTGGATAAAATAGCAGAAGAATACGGAGTATCCTGCAGTGATTCCTCACCGGGGGTAAAGTTCAAGATGCTTATGAATGCCCTTAAAGAAAAAACAGGCAAAGACGTGGTTCTTCTTATAGATGAATATGACAAGCCCCTTTTGGATCATATGGGATCCCCTGAAGAGGCAGAGAGCTGGAGGAAGTATATGGACTCCTTCTACCAGGTGATAAAGGGGAGCGAGAAAGATATTCGCTTCGTGTTCATGACGGGAGTCACGAAGTTTGCGAAGGTATCCATCTTCTCAAAGCTAAATAACATCACTGATATCACCATGCACCGTGACTACTCCGAGATGTTCGGGTACACGCAGGATGAGCTTCTTAAATATTTTGATGAATACCTTGAAGATGCGGTAAAAACCGGGATAAAGGACAGAAGTGGGAATCCATTTTCCAAGGAGGGGCTCATAGACGAAATAAAACGATGGTACGATGGGTTTAAATTTTCAAAATATGGAAAAAACGTGTACAACCCGGTCTCAATAGGGCAGTTCATGGACAATTCATATGAGTTCAAAAACTACTGGTTTTCCACCGGAACGCCCACCTTCCTGATGGAGCTTTTAAAGAAGAACAGCATCACGGTGGAGGATGTCGCAAAGGCCACGATAGTATCGGATTCATTTGAGGTATTTAATGTATCGGAGCTATCCGGTGACAGGGTGAATACAGACACCATTATAGAGATGCTCTACCAGACGGGATACCTTACCCTGGACGGTGAGGTGCCGGGTTTTTTGTCTGAAATCTATCAGCTGCGGTTTCCCAATTATGAGGTGGAGACTTCCTTTAAGGAAAATCTGGTTGATGCGTACATGGGGCAAAACCCCTTGTCCCTCGGACAAAAGCTGTACATGAGCGCAAGTGAAGGTGACACCAACGAGATGATGGATCTTCTTTCATCATATTTTGCGGGGTTCCCGTACGACATCCAGATAAAGGCGGAAAAATACTATCAGTCCATGGTAAAGGTCATCTTCGAGATGTGCGGGATGGATGTGTCAACGGAAGAAAAAACAAATACAGGAAGGATAGACGCAGTTCTTGACGCAGGAGACCACCTCTACATAATAGAGTTCAAGCTGAACAAAACATCTGATGAGGCCTTATCGCAGATAGATGATAAAAAATACGCCCAAAAATACATCCTCCCTGCAAGGGAAAAGGGCCTTACGGTGCATAAGCTGGGGATAAACTTCAGTTACGCGGAAGGGGAGAGAAACATCACAAAGTGGAAGGAGGAACTATAGACAATAGTGCCTGTCACCGTGAAAGAGACCCCATTATTTGCATTACACGGGCTCTTGTGGTATAATGAGGGGATGGACGTGGAAAAGACCTTGGAAAATATCCCCAAAGATCCCGGCGTATACATAATGAAGGACGCATCGGGGATCATCATATATATCGGCAAGGCGAGGGTATTAAGATCCCGGGTATCCCAGTATTTTAAGGGCGGTGACGGGAGAGCCATGCTTCATTCCCTGGTTCCCAAGGTGGAGCAGGTGGACTATATAGTCACGGGTACGGAGCTGGAGGCTTTGATATTGGAGAACAACCTGATAAAGGAGCACTCCCCCAAATACAATACCCTCTTAAAGGACGACAAGACATATCCCTTCATAGGAGTGACCCTGGGGGAAGAATATCCCAGGCTGGTCTACGTCAGGAAATTAAAACACGATAAAACAAAATACTTCGGACCCTTCGCGGATGCCAAGGCGGCAAAGGGGACGATGGATCTTTTGAACAAGACATTAAAGCTTCGCACCTGTGGGAACAGATCCCCCGGAAAGGGCGGCAGGGAATGCCTGAACTACCACATGGGGATATGCGAAGGTCCCTGCAGGGAACATATATCCGCGGGGGACTACATGGAGCATGTGGAAAAGGCCATGGAGTTTCTGGGAGGAAATTCCGCCTCCCTTATAAAAGACCTGGAGGAAAAGATGAAAAAGGCGGCGTCAGACCTTGATTTTGAGGCCGCGGCCGTATACAGGGACCAGATAGAAAACCTAAAAAAGGTCATGGAGAAGCAGCTCGTCTCATCCAACGACGGAAAGGACAGGGACTATGTGGCCCTGGCCAGGGACGATGGCTATGAGGACGCGGGGGTTTCGGAGATCATCATCCAGATATTTTTCATAAGGGGCGGAAAGCTCATAGGAAAAGAGCACCACTACATGAAGGCCCCCTTGGGGGAAGAAGACGGGGAGATAGTCTCGGGGTTTTTGAGGCAGTATTATTTAGAGGCGCCCCTTCTTCCCGGGGAGATCTTCATAGAGGAAGAATTAAAAGACCACGATATCCTGGAAGAGTACCTCACCCAAAGGAGGGGCGGAAAGGTACATATCGTGGTTCCCAAAAGGGGAAATAAAGAAAAATTATTAGAGCTTGCCAAGAAAAATGCGAAATTAACCCTGAATAACGACAGGGAGAAATTAAAACGCCAGAAGGCCCGCACCGTGGAAGCTTCCCAAAGCCTGGGGGAGATGGCGGGCGTAAGCGGCCTTAAAAGGATAGAGGCCTATGACATATCGAATATCAGCGGATACAATATGGTAGGCTCCATGGTGGTCTTTGAGGATGGCTCCCCCAGAAAGGCAGACTACAGGAAATTCCGCATAAAGACCCTCTTAGGCCAGGATGACTACGGTGCCATGCGGGAGGTCATGCTGAGGCGCTTTGAGCATGGCCTTAGGGAAAGAAAGGAGGGGAAGGAGTCTTCCTTTACCAGGTTTCCGGATCTCGTCCTGATGGACGGGGGAAAGGGCCAGGTGAATGTGGCCCGTGAGGTAATGAGTGAATTAAACCTTGATATAACGATTTGCGGAATGGTCAAGGATGACTGCCACAGGACCCGCGCCCTGCTTAAGGACGGTGAGGAGATTCCCATGCCTAAGGACTCTCCTGTATTCCATCTCATCACCAGGATCCAGGATGAGGCGCACAGGTTTGCTATTACCTTTCACAGGAGCTTGCGTTCAAAGGAGCAGACCCGCTCCATATTGGACGACATACCGGGGGTGGGAGATAAGCGCAAAAAGATCATCATGAAGAATTTCCCCACCATAGATGACCTGAAGAAGGCCGATGAGGATAGCTTGGCCGCGATAGAGGGCATAGACAAAAAGACCGCGAAGGCCATCAGGGATTTTTTCGATGGCAGGGAAGGAGAAATGGCTTTCGAAGAATAATGGGTTTGAAAAAGAGTATATGAAGAAGAGTATTTGAAGAAGAGAATTGGAAAAAGAGTTTTTGAAGATGTGTGTTTGAAAAGAAGAGGTGTGAGATGGAAGAGAAGATGATCGAGAGCAGGATAGAATCCTATCCTCTGGAGGATTTTTTGGAGCCTTTTGACCTAAGGTGCTTTACGCCCATGGTGGATACCGAAGATATCAAGGTGACCACCAGGGAGCTTTTGCGCCCCGGGTTTCAGCTGACGGGGTGGTTTGAAAATTTCCCCTACCAAAGACCCCTCATCATAGGTACCGTGGAGAACAATTACATCATACAGATGGAGCCCGGACGCAGGAAGGAGATCTTTGACAAGATATTCTCATACAAGAGCCCGTGCATGATCTTTTGCAGGGGATTTGAGCCGGACACCCTCACCATCGAGTCCGCCGAAAAGTACGGGGTGCCTCTGTACGGCACCTATATGGAGACATCGCCCTTCATGGGGCAGCTCATCACGGAGCTGGGGGAGATATTTGCCTCATTTACGACCATGCACGGGGTTTTGGTGGACTGCTACGGTGAAGGGATCCTCATCACCGGGGAGAGCGGCATAGGAAAGTCGGAGACCGCGTTGGAGCTCATCCAGAGGGGCCACCGCCTCGTGGCGGACGATCTGGTGGAGATAAGGAGGATCAGCGAAAAGACTCTGGTGGGATCTGCCCCCGAGGTCACCAGGTACCTTTTGGAAGCCAGGGGGATAGGGATAATCGACGTAAAGAAGCTCTTTGGCGTAGAGTCCATCAAGGAAAAGCAGGCCATAGACCTGGTCATCCACCTAAAGGAATGGGACAAGGAAGAAGACCTCTCATTCGACAGGCTGGGGATAAATGACGAGACCCAGGATATACTGGGCCTTGATGTGGTCACGCAGAATGTCCCCATACGCCCCGGAAGGAACCTCGCCATCATCTGTGAGGTGGCCGCCGTGAACCACCGTCAGAAAAAGATGGGGTATAATGCCGCGGCAGAGCTCATAAGGAGAAAAGAAGAGGAAATGAAGAAAAAAATTGAGAAGAAGTGATAGGTATGGTATAATACAGAGGTGGATGATGATGAAAAAATCACTGGTATTTTTATTAAGTATGGTTTTAATATTGACGTCGGGATTAGGATACACACCCTCCGTACAGGCCGTCTCATCCAAGGTAGAGGCCGCCCTGGCCTGGGCTGTTGCCACAGCCGGTGACAGTACCCACGGCTACAGCCAGTCTGATAGGTGGGGACCTGACTACGACTGTTCGTCCTTCGTGATATCTTCCCTCATAGAGGGGGGATTTTCCCTGACAAAGAGCGGAAATACCTCCACATTGCTAACGAAGCTGAAAGAAGTGGGATTTACGAGCCATGATTTTTCGGCCGTGGGGAAAAGCGGCCTTATAAGGGGGGATATTTTGCTCCTCCCCGGTTCCCATGTGGAAATTTACTTGGGAGACGGGCAGTGCGTGGGCGCGCACTCGGACAGGGGGTATCCTGCCACGGGCGACCAGACGGGGACGGAGATTTCCGTGTGCAGCTATTATGACGGCGGGTGGACATATGTGCTTAGGT
>CAJOPH010000017.1 GCA_905236805.1 uncultured Eubacterium sp.
GGATCTTTCCATAGGAAGGAAGGAGGCAAAGGAATTCATAGAGCAGTATTTTGACGCCTATCCAAAGATAAAAAACTTTCTGGACAACCTCACGGAATCCGCGAAAGAAAAAGGCTATGCCAAGACCCTCTATGGAAGGAGGCGTCCCATCCCACAGCTAAAAGCCTCAAGACACGTCGACAGGGCATTTGGGGAGAGGGTGGCGATGAATGCGCCCATACAGGGGACGGCCGCGGACATCATGAAGAAAGCCATGATAAGGGTTCACGAAAGGATGATGAGGGAAGGCCTTAGGTCCAGGGTGCTGATCCAGGTACACGATGAGCTTTTGGTGGAGGCTTTTTTGGATGAGGAAGAGAAGGTAAAGAACATTCTCAGGGAGGAAATGGAAGGAGCATCAAGCCTTAAGGTTCCCCTTACGGTGGAGGTCAAGTCCGGAATGAACTGGGATGAAGCAAAGTGACTGACATAACGGGAGGATGGCGTAATGTACATGAAACACAGCTGCCCGCCTGCCGGGGAGCCTTTTGTCATAGGGATTACAGGACCTGCCGGCTCCGGAAAAAGCAGGGTGACGGACTATATCGCGGGACATTTTGGGTGCAAATGTTTCAAGGCCGATACGATAGCCCAAGATGCCATGCAAAAAGGCGGGGTCTGTCATGAGCTTATGCGTAGTCTTTTGCCCGGTGACGCCTTTTCCGAGAAGGGGTACCTCGTAAAGGACAGGATGTGGGAGTATCTTTTAGGGGATGATGAACTTCGCAGGCTGGTAAACCTGATGGTTCATCCCGCGGTGGGAGATTATCTGAAGGAACAGATATGGCATGCAAAAAAAAATGGAAGGCAGGATTACCTGATAATAGAGTGCGCCCTTTACGAAGGGGAAGATGAGGGGTTTGCGGGGCTTTGCGATGAGGTGTGGAACATTCATTGCGACAGGGATGTGAGGATCAAAAGGCTCATGGACTTAAGGGGATACTCCCGGGATAAGACCTTAAGCCTGATCGCTACTCAAAAGCTCATGGAGAGCCGTCAGGAACGCCTGCCGGTACAGATAGATAATACCGGGGACATCAAAAAGACCATATGGTATGTGAACAGGCAGTTTGAAAGGATATCCCGGCAGAGAAGTCCGCGGGAAATCAAAGGAGGGCAGAAGCATTGTCTGAAAACTCGAACATAGTATTTGGCCTGGACATAGGAACCAGGAATGTAGTGGGTACCGTCGGGTACAGGGATGATGACGAAGTATTTCACGTGGTGGACCAGTATTCCAAGGCCCATACATCAAGGGCCATGCTCGACGGCCAGATTCACGATATTACCGCTGTGGGAAAGACCATAATGCAGGTGAAGGACATTCTGGAAAATTCCACGGGAGAAACCCTCCGGGATGTGTGCATAGCGGCGGCGGGCCGTGTCTTAAAGACCATCACCACGTCGGTGGAAATAATATTTGACGAGGAGACCGTGGTTACCTCCGAACACATCCACACCCTGGACCTGTTGGGGGTGGATAAGGCTCAGGGGATATTGAATGCGAACAATGACACTAAGTTTCGCTTCTACAGCGTGGGATATTCCACCATACATTATTACGCGAACGACGACCTCATGAGCAACTTGGTGGGCCACAAGGTAAAGAAGATTTCGGAGGACATCATAGTGACCTTCCTCCCGGAGGATGTGGTGGATGGTCTTTACATGGCGGTGGGCCTTGCGGGTATGCAGGTAGAGAACATGACCTTGGAGCCTATCGCCGCAATAAACATCGCCATTCCGAAGCAGTTTCGTATGCTGAACATAGCATTGGTGGATGTGGGAGCGGGGACTTCCGATATTTCCATCACGAAGGACGGGACGATAATAGCCTACGGCATGATCCCCAAGGCCGGGGATGAGCTGACGGAGGTCCTGGTCCAGACGTACCTGGTGGACTTTGATACCGCGGAGCAGATGAAGATAGACTCCGGCGTCAAGGACACGGTGGAGTTTGAGGATATACTAAAGATCCCCCACAAGCTCCCCGCGGCGGAGCTCCTCATGACGATGATGCCCATCCTAAGCGACATGGCGCAGGACATCGGAAAGCAGATCATAGCCATGAACGGCGGAAACACGGTCTCTGCCGTATTTGTGGTAGGAGGAGGCGGAAGGGTAAAGGGCTTTACCGAGAGGCTTGCGAAGATATTGGAGCTTCCCGAAGAGAGGGTTGCCCTCCGCGGTGAGGAAGTACTTGGAAAAATAGAGTTTGACAAGGATGACATGAAGGTCTCATCCCTCCTTGTTACCCCGATAGGGATCTGCCTTAGCGCCTATGAACAAAAAAACAATTTCATCTTCGTCCATTTCAACGGGGAGAGGCTAAAGCTCTATGACAATGACCACCTGACCATAGTGGACGCCGTGGTGCAGTCAGGATTCCCGAACGAGGATCTTTTCCCAAAGACCGGAAAGGAGCTTCGCTTCGTATTGGATGGAAAGACCAGGCTCATAAGGGGAGGCGCGGGGGAGCCATCCGCCATCACCTTAAACGGGTCTCCCGCCAGCCTCGGGGATGCCCTGGAGCCTAATTGCGACATAAAGATCACCCCGTCTACGACGGGGGCTCCGGCACAGTGCATGATCCGTGACATTGACGAATACAAAAAGGAAGACCTCTCCTTCATGGTGAATGGAAAGATGGTGGTGTGCCCGAAATTTGCCAGGGTGAACGGAGATCTTGTCACTGAATATTACGAAATCAAAAATGATGACAGGATAGAGCTTTTAGACCACTACACCATAGCCCAGCTCATTGAGTTCATGGACGTGGAAGTGGACATGAATGAGGAAATACTGGTAAACGGCAGGGACGCCGTGATGGATACCGAAGTCTATGAGAATTTTTCCATAGAATGGACGGTGCTTTCATTCCTTTCCACACAGGAGGAAGGGGAAAAAATAACAAAGAAACCAAAGATGGAAAAGATGGAAGAGGAAGATGAGCTCCCCGAGGACGATCCCCTAAGGGCTATCCGTCCGGGCAGACCATCCAAGCCCGATGAAAAGCTTTCCATTTTTGCGGATGATATTAACGCCTTAAAGAAAAAAAGCGAAAAGCCTCCCGAGGGGATATCCATGGAGGTCATCGTGAATGAGCGCCCCTTGCAGCTGACGGGAAAGGCGGAGTATATATTTGTCGATGTATTTGACATAATAAATTTTGACACATCGGCGGGACACGGAAGGTCAATAGTCACCAGGATAAACGGTCAAAACGCCCAGTACACCCAGCTGTTAAAGCCGGGTGACAGGATAGAGATAAGGTGGGAAGAAGAGTGATGGATTTTCTTAGCATAGCTTCAGGCTCTTCCGGGAACTGTACCTATGTGGGGACCGGTGACACCCACATCCTTATCGACTGTGGGATCAGCGGAAGGAAAATAGAGGAGGGTCTTAATACCATAGGGCTTTCCATAAAGGACATGACGGCGGTACTGGTGACCCACGAGCACAACGACCATATCAAGGGACTGGGAGTGGTCGCGAGGAAGGCAGGGGTTCCCTTATACATGACAAAAGGGACGAAGATGGCTCTTGGGAAGAGTGTCGGGAATATCGACAAAGACCTTTTTTGTGAGATAGGAAATGACGATAGTTTTTCCATAGGGGATATTTCCATAAGGTCCATCCCCATTTCCCACGATGCGGCAGACCCCGTGTGTTTTGTGGCAAGGTGCGGCAAAAAATCCTGTGGGGTGGTGACAGACCTTGGGGTATATGACGATTATCTCATGGAATGTATATCCGGGCTGGATGTTTTGCTTCTGGAGGCAAACCATGACGTAAGGATGCTCCAGGCAGGTCCTTATCCCTATCCCCTGAAGCAAAGGATTTTGGGGGAGAGGGGACATCTTTCCAATGAGTCCTGCGGAAGGCTCGTCTGCAATGTGCTTCATGACGGCATCAAACAGATAATACTGGGTCATCTTTCCAGGGAAAACAACATGGAAGAGCTGGCCTTTGAAACGGTGAGGTCAGAGATCACGATGGCGGAGGATGTGCCCTACAAGGGGACGGATTTCCATATCAGGGTGGCAAAAAGGGACAGACCCATAGATGTAGTGAGGATATGACAAGATGAAACAAGACAGGGTAATCATTACCGTGCTGGGCAAGGATTCGGTAGGTATAATAGCAAAGGTATGCAATCACCTGGCGGGTGCGAGGATAAATATTTTGGATATTTCCCAGACAATAGTCCAGGGGTATTTTAACATGATGATGATAGTGGACATGACAGATTCCTTAAAGCCCTTTGGGGAGGTGGCAGATGAGCTCTCCCAGATAGGTGAGGAGATAGGGGTTTTGGTGAAATGCCAGAGGGAAGAAATATTTGAAAAGATGCACCGGGTGTGAGAGATGATCAGTAGATTCGAAGTAACACAGACCAACGAGATGATCGAAAATGAAAATCTCGATGTAAGAACCATCACCCTAGGGATAAGCCTTTTGGACTGCATTGATTCTGATGTGGACAGGGTGTGCGAAAATATTCACAAAAAAATCACATATCTCGCGAGAGATCTTACAAAGACGGCCAGAGAGATTGAGAAGGAATACGGGATTCCCATAGTAAACAGGAGGATTTCGGTAACCCCTATCTCCCTGGTGGGGGGAGCGGCCTGCAGATCCGTGGATGATTTCGTAAAAATAGCAAAGATCCTTGACAGATCGGCTATGGAGGTGGATGTAAACCTCATAGGCGGATATTCCGCATTGGTCTCCAAGGGAATGACAGGTGCCGATGAGCTGCTCATAAGGTCAATCCCAAAGGCCTTGACCCAAACTTCCAGGGTATGCTCCAGTGTCAACGTGGCATCGTCAAAGACAGGCATCAACATGGATGCGGTAAGGCTCGTGGGAGAGACCATACTTAATCTTGCCAAAGAATCGTTTGACATGGGGAATGATTCGTCTGACTGCATGAAGTTTGTGGCATTTTGCAATGCGCCCGATGACAATCCTTTCATGGCGGGGGCCTTCCATGGAGTGACCGAGGCGGATGCCGTGATAAATGTCGGCGTGTCGGGACCGGGCGTGGTAAAGACCGCCCTCGAAAAGGTTCGGGGGGAGGATTTTGAGACCCTGTGCGAGACCATCAAAAAGACCGCGTTCAAGGTGACCAGGGTGGGACAGCTGGTGGCCAGGGAGGCATCCGCAAGGCTTGGGATCCCATTTGGGATAGTAGATCTTTCCCTGGCGCCCACCCCGGCGGTGGGGGATTCCGTGGCTGATATTTTGCGCGAGATAGGGTTGGAGTATCCGGGGGCTCCCGGCACCACCTGTGCCTTAGCCCTTCTCAATGACCAGGTAAAGAAGGGGGGAGTCATGGCGTCTTCATACGTGGGGGGACTCTCCGGTGCCTTCATCCCCGTAAGCGAAGATAAGGGCATGATAGAGGCCGCGGAAAAGGGGGCCATTTCGATAGAAAAGTTAGAGGCGATGACCTGCGTATGTTCCGTGGGACTGGACATGGTGGTAATCCCGGGGAATCTTCCCGCCGCATCTATCTCGGGGATACTGGCGGATGAGTGTGCCATAGGGATGGTAAATGGAAAGACCACCGCCGTAAGGCTCATCCCCGCCATAGGAAAGTCGATAGGGGAAAGGGTACAGTTCGGGGGGATCTTCGGGTACGCTCCCGTAATGAAGGTGTCGGAATATTCCTGTGAAAAATTTATCAATCGCGCGGGAAGGATACCGGCTCCGATACATTCTTTCAAAAATTAATATTATTCCGGAATCTTAACCGCCCTGAAGGCGGATTGGGATCTTGGCGCAAAAGGAAACGGATAAATCTGTTTCCTATATATATTTATCATGAAAAGGAGTATTATTTATGGCTGATTATCAGAATGAGTACCAAAAAAAGCTTATCAGCGCAAAGGAAGCCGCATCTTTCGTAAAATCCGGCATGTGGGTTGACTACGGCTGGTCAATGGGCCATCCCAAAGCCATTGACAAGGCGTTGGCGGAAAGATCACAAGACCTTTACGATGTGAAGGTGAGGGGCGGAAATACCATGGAGGTTCCCGCAATCTTTGAAGTAGACGATGCCGCGTCCCATTTTACCTTTAACAGCACGCACTGCAGTGGCATAGACAGGAAGTACATGGCCTCAGGGCTTGTCTACTACAATCCCATCCGTTTTTCCGAGCTTCCTTCCTACTATGAAAATATGGAGGAAAATGACATCGCCTTCATTAGGGTATGCCCCATGGACAAGCACGGGAATTTTAATCTGGGACCCAACACCGCGCACCTCTATCAGGTGATAAAGCATTCCAAAAAGATCATAGTGGAGGTCAATGAAAACATGCCCCACTGCCTGGGAGGCTATGGCACGGAAATCCATATATCCAAGGTGGACGGCATAGTGGAAAGCGATAATGAGCCCATGCCCACCTTGGGGTCGGCCGAGCCTTCCGAAAATGACGTGAAGATGGCGGAATTTATCTTTGATGACCTGGTGGATGGCGCCTGCCTGCAGCTGGGCATAGGAAAGACCCCCAATGCCGTAGGTTCCATGATAGCAAAGTCTGACCTTAAAGACCTAGGTGTCCATACGGAGATGTATGTGGATGCCTTCATGGAGCTGTCAAAGGCCGGGAAGATCACGGGAACCAAAAAAAAGATAGCCCCCGGAAGGCAGGTATATGCTTTCGCGGCGGGAAGCAAAGAGCTGTATGATTTTTTGGATGACAATCCCTCCTGTCTGGCGGCTCCGGTGGACTATGTAAATGACATAGGGACCATCTCATCCATAGATAATTTCATGTCGATCAATTCCGCGATAAACGTGGACCTTTTTGGGCAGGTCGCGGCCGAGACTGCGGGCACGAGGCATATTTCGGGCGCGGGCGGACAGATGGACTTTGTGCTTGGGGCATATCTTTCCGAGGGAGGAAAGAGCTTCATATGCGTATCTTCCTCACGTGCGGGCAAGGATGGCAAAAAGTCCACAAACATAGTGCCCACCCTTTCCGAAGGCTCGATCGTTACCACCTTGCGTTCATCGGTGCAATACCTGGTGACGGAAAACGGCAAGGTAAACCTCAAGGGAATGAGCACCTGGGAGAGGGCGGAAAAGATCATCTCCATAGCCGATCCTGATTTCCAAGATGACCTCATAAAGCAGGCGCAGAATCTTGGAATCTGGCGAAAGAGTAATAAAAAATAAATGCTAAGAGGTGGAGGATTTCTCCGACTTAATTAAACCCCCCGAATCTTTTACGATTCGGGGGGGTTTTTGGTTATTGCAGTGAATCTTCCTTTATCAACATCCTTACCGCCTCTATGGCGGTCTTTATGGCAGGCTCAATATCGTGGCACTGTATGTTTGAAAGCCCTGCCTTTTCCCTTTCCTGATTGTCCA
>CAJOPH010000018.1 GCA_905236805.1 uncultured Eubacterium sp.
GGAAGTCTTTCGGGTCAGAAGATTACGCTTTGCATCAGCAACATGGATGCTTCATCGCTTGGAGTGAAGGGTCTTAAGATGTCGACCTTTGACAATGCTGGCTCCGCTATGAGGAGGATTCAGTCCGCTATTGACAAGGTTTCCACTCAGAGGGCTAAGCTTGGTGCAGTTCAGAATCGTCTGGAGCACACCATCAAGAATCTGGACAACATCTCTGAGAACACCAGCGCTGCTGAATCACGTATCCGTGACGTTGATATGGCTAAAGAGATGGTTACCTACAGCAACACGAGCATCGTTGCACAGGCAGGACAGTCTATGCTTGCTCAGGCTAATCAGGCTAACCAGGGTGTACTTTCACTACTCGGATAATGTACATGGCTACCAGGGAAAGCCGCTCTATAGGAGCGGCTTTCTTTCATTTAGGGGTGAAAGATTATGAGGGGACATATGAATGAGTTTACCGGCCCGGGTTGGGGATTTGTAAGATGAACCTTCTTTTTCTGGACTGGGGAGCGTTTGGTAAGGAGCCTGCCATGGCTGCCCTGGCAGAGATGGGATATAATATAATAAGGTTTTATCACGAGGGCTACCACGACAGGCATGAAGGGGAGTTTGATGAGGCGTTTGATGCGTTCGTCAAAGAAAGAGACATAGAAATCTGTTTTTCCTTTAATTTCTATCCTGCGATGGCCAGGGGATGCCACAGGAATGGGATAAGATATGTCTCGCTGGTATATGACAGTCCTATGACCAATGTATTTTCATATACCATTACTTATCCCACTAACTACGTGTTCATATTTGATTCTGTCATAGCCGGGAGGCTTCGCAAGGGTGGAATAAGTACGGTTTATTATACGCCCTTGTGTGCGGACGTATTTACCCCGCCGGCTGATGCGGATCCAAGACTGATGGGGACTTTGGCCGAGGTTTCGTTTGTGGGGGCCTTGTACAACGAGGAACATGATTTCTTTGACCGTATGGAGATGAAATTAGACGATAGGACCAAGGGATATCTTCACGGAATCATGGATTCCCAGATGAAGGTCTATGGGTACAATTTCATCGAAGACGTATTGGATGGGGATATCCTCAAAAAAATGTACGATGCCCTTCCGTATGACCCTGATTTTGATGGAGCGCAGACGATGGAGTACGTCTACGGGAATTATTTTATAAACCGTAAGATAACCCAGCTGGAGAGAAAAAGGCTTCTTTCGGCCGCAGGCGAGATATCCGATGTGTCATTGTTTACGCTGGACAAGGATGCAAGGATTCCCCATGTCACAAACTATGGGGCCGTGGATTACTATTCGGAGATGCCATATATTTTCAAAGGGTCAAAGATAAACCTCAACATAACCTTAAGGAGCATTTATTCCGGGATACCCTTAAGGGCTATGGATATAATGGCGGCGGGAGGTTTCCTTTTGACAAATTATCAGGAGGATTTTTTGCGACATTTTGAGCCGGGGGTGCACTTTGATTATTTTGAGAGCGAAGGAGACATGAAGGATAAAATAACATACTACCTCTCGCATGAAGAAGAACGCAGGCAGATAGCAGCAAACGCCCAAAATGAGATAGAAAGGGCACATACCTTCAAAAAGCGCCTGGAAGAGATTTTCGGGATTGCATTGGGGACTGATAACTGATGATGCAAACAAAGGAGCATGAAACAATGGACGATTACAAAGAGCAGCAAAAAGAAGCCCTCATCACCACGCATGAATACATACAGAAGCTAAAGACAGCCATACCGAAGGCCGCCGGTGAGCTTAAAGGTCAGATGCTGGATGATACGGTGGATTACTTAAAGGCCATACTAAACGGAGTGAACTTTGTCACGGAAGTATTTAACCGTACCCGGGATTACCTGAACGGAGACAAAGAAAGGCTTAATAAGGACAAGTATAATGATATGGTGCTTCATTTCATGGAAGCCTACAGGGAAGGTCCCAAAGAAAGGATTGGTGAGGCCTTGGAGGAAGATATCCTGACATATGTGACGGATTTTGATGCCGCAATCGTGGATCTTTTGGGTCTGGAATAGTGTAGGAAAGGTGCGGACAGTGACCATGAATAGTAATCATGAATATATCTGAACATAAGTTTGGGGGTTGACAGAAAGATAATATTTGTAGTACAATGTAGAGTGCGCTTTTTGGATTTTGGGAGAGGAGCCCCAAGTTCTAAAGAGCGCACTAATGTTGTTATAGGAAAAGAACAGATATTCGAGAGGGGCGCGCCACATGGAAAAGGACAGGATACATCCGGTCAAAGCAGGAAAAGACGTACGCATGAGCTATTCCCGGCAGAAGGAGGTGCTGGAGATTCCTAACCTCATAGAGGTGCAGAAAAACAGCTACGGCTGGTTCATAAAAGAGGGCCTTAAGGAAGTGTTCGATGACATCTCCCCGATAGCCGACTATAGCGGGCACCTGAGCCTGGAGTTTGTGGACTTTACGCTGTGTACGGAAGACAAGAAGTATTCCATAGCAGAGTGCAAGGAAAGGGATGCCACGTATGCAGCGCCCTTGAAGGTAAGGGTCCGTCTGTACAACAAAGAACTCGACGAGATAAATGAACATGAGATATTCATGGGGGATCTGCCCCTTATGACACAGACGGGAACCTTCGTCATAAACGGTGCGGAAAGAGTCATAGTAAGCCAATTGGTGAGGTCTCCCGGTATATACTATGGGCTAAGCCATGACAAGACAGGCAAAAGGCTGTTTTCATCCACCGTCATTCCCAACAGGGGAGCATGGCTGGAGTACGAGACAGACTCCAACGACATATTCTATGTGAGGGTGGACAGGACCAGAAAGGTACCCATCACCGTTCTCATAAGGGCGTTGGGCTTTGGGACGAACCGGGAGATAACAGACCTCTTCGGGGAAGATCCCAAGATCATATCTTCCATAGCCAAGGATCCTTCGGTGGCGGCAGAGACGGGTGATGGCTCGTACGAAAGGGGGCTTTTGGAGCTCTACAAGAAGATTCGTCCGGGAGAGCCCTTGACGGTGGAGAGCGCTGAAGGCCTAATAAACGGCATGTTTTTTGATCCAAGGCGCTATGACCTGGCGAAGGTGGGCCGTTATAAATTTAACAAAAAGCTCTCCTTCAGGAACAGGCTTTCGGGTCATACCCTTTTTGAGGATGTGGTAGATCCTTTCACGGGGGAAGTGGTGGCCGAGGCCGGCACGGTGGTATCCAGGGATATGGCAGATGCCATACAGGATACGGCGGTACCATATGTCATGGTCAAAGATCCGGGGATGGAGCGTCCTTTCAAGATGCTCTCATCGATGATGGTACATATAGAGGGTTTTTGTGAGCTGACGGAGGAAGAGCTGGGCATCAATTCCCGTGTACACTATCCGTACCTGATGGAGTTTTTGAAGGAGCATGACGGGGATACCCATGAGGAGCTGTTGGAGGCCGCCAGGAAAAATATCCATGAGCTCGTACCGCATCATGTGACAAAAGAAGACATCATTGCGTCCATATGCTACCTCCTGCATCTGGAGTACAATATCGGCAATACCGATGACATAGACCATCTGGGCAACAGGCGCATCCGCGCCGTGGGAGAGCTGCTTCAGAACCAGTACAGGATAGGTCTTTCCCGGATGGAGAGGGTGGTGCGTGAGAGGATGACCACCCAGGATATGGAGAACATCTCGCCCCAGACATTGATAAACGTAAAGCCGGTGGAGGCTGCCGTAAAGGAATTTTTTGGATCGTCACAGCTGTCGCAGTTCATGGATCAAAATAATCCCTTAGGAGAGCTTACACACAAGAGGAGGCTCTCAGCCCTAGGACCGGGAGGTCTTTCGAGGGACAGGGCCGGGGTTGAGGTGCGTGACGTGCATTATTCCCATTACGGGAGGATGTGCCCCATAGAGACGCCCGAAGGACCGAATATCGGACTGATAAACTCCCTGGCGTCATATGCGAGGATCAATGAATACGGATTCGTGGAAGCGCCGTACAGGGTGATAGACAAGACAGACCCTAAGAACCCCGTGGTAACGGATGAAACGGTCTACATGACGGCGGACGAAGAGGACAATTACCACGTGGCGCAGGCTAACGAGCCATTGGATGAGCAGGGACATTTCGTAAAGCAGATGGTTTCCGGTCGTTTCAGGGAAGAGACCCAGGAGTATGACAAGGAAATGTTTGACTACATGGACGTGTCGCCGAAGATGGTATTTTCCGTGGCTACGGCTCTTATCCCGTTCCTGGAGAATGATGACGCAAACCGTGCACTCATGGGATCCAATATGCAGAGGCAGGCTGTGCCTCTTTTGACGACGGAGGCTCCGGTGGTGGGAACCGGTATGGAGACCAAGGTGGCTGTGGACTCCGGCGTATGCGTGGTGGCAAAGCGTGCAGGCACGATAGAGCGTGTCGTGGCAAATGAAATAGACATCAGGTATGATGACGACAAGAGCGTAGAGACCCTCAATGTGTCAAAGTTCCAAAGATCCAACCAGTCAAACTGCTACAACCAGCGTCCCATCGTCAGCAAGGGCGACCATGTGGAGGCAGGGGAAGTACTGGCGGACGGGCCTTCCACCAAAGACGGGGAGCTGGCATTGGGAAAAAATCCCCTCATAGGTTTCATGACCTGGGAGGGATACAATTACGAGGATGCCGTCCTTCTGTCAGAGAGGCTGGTGCAGGAGGATGTATATACATCGATACATATAGAGGAATACGAAGCAGAGGCAAGGGATACGAAGCTGGGACCCGAGGAGATCACCAGGGATGTCCCGGGGGTAGGTGATGACGCGTTAAAGGATCTGGATGAGAACGGTGTCATACGTATCGGTGCCGAAGTGAGGGCCGGTGACATCCTGGTGGGGAAGGTTACGCCCAAGGGAGAGGCAGAGCCTACGGCAGAAGAGAGGCTCCTAAGAGCCATCTTTGGGGAGAAGGCCCGTGAAGTGCGGGATACATCGCTGAAGGTTCCCCATGGGGAGTATGGGATAGTCGTGGATGCCAAGGTATTTTCCAGGGAGAACGGTGACGAGCTTCCCACCGGGGCGAACAAGTCCGTTCAGATATACATAGCGCAGAAGAGAAAGATATCGGTAGGTGACAAGATGGCCGGGCGTCACGGAAACAAGGGCGTGGTGTCAAGGATCCTTCCGGTAGAGGATATGCCCTTCCTTCCAAACGGGCGTCCCCTGGACATAGTCCTAAATCCCCTGGGCGTGCCTTCGCGAATGAACATAGGGCAGGTATTGGAGATACATCTGTCCCTGGCGGCAAAGGCTTTGGGATTCAAGGTGGCGACCCCTGTATTTGACGGGGCCAAGGAGACCGATATAGGAGATACCCTGGAGCTGGCCAATGATTACGTGAACCTGGAGTGGGATGAGTTTAAGGAAAAGCACAAAAATGACCTCAGGGAAGATGTCCTTGAATATCTCTACGAACACAGGGACCAAAGACAGGTATGGAAGGGAGTGCCCATATCAAGGGACGGTAAGGTGACCCTTCGTGACGGGCGTACGGGGGAAGAGTTTGACAGCCCCGTTACCATAGGCCATATGCATTACCTGAAGCTCCACCACCTGGTAGATGACAAGATCCATGCGAGATCCACGGGACCGTATTCATTGGTGACGCAGCAGCCCCTTGGCGGAAAGGCCCAGTTCGGCGGGCAGCGTTTCGGTGAGATGGAGGTGTGGGCATTGGAAGCCTACGGAGCCGCATATACACTGCAGGAGATCCTTACCGTAAAATCCGATGACGTCGTCGGAAGGGTGAAGACCTATGAGGCTATCATAAAGGGCGAAAACATTCCCGAGCCGGGGATTCCTGAGTCTTTCAAGGTGCTTTTAAAGGAGCTGCAGTCACTGGCCCTCGATGTAAGGGTGCTGGATGAAGATGGCAACGAGGTCGAGCTCAAAGAGTCCAGCGAATATGGAAACACCAATATCAACGCCATCCTTGGGTCTGACCGAGATTACAGTGAGCGTGATGAGAGGGAGCTTAAGGCATCGGGATTCTCCGAACATGTGTTCGAAAAGGAAGTGCCTTCCGGAAATGATCATTCCGAAAAAGAAGATTCATTTGACGAGGATGAATTCGGGCTGGATGATTTTGAAGAATCTGAATTTGGAGTGTCTGATTTTGAAGAATCTGATTTTGAAGAGTCTGAATTTGAAGAGCCTGATTTTGATTCCATGAGGCATCCCTTGGACGATATAGATGATGTAGATGATTTATCAAAGTTGGAAGAAACGGACCTTGCCATGGCCGCACCTTCCGACATGGGGCAAGATGACTAAAGGAGGGGAAAATGCCTGAACCAAAGATCAAAAACGAACAGGTCACATTTGACGCCATACGCATAGGGCTCGCCTCCCCGGAAACCATAAGGGAATGGTCCCACGGTGAGGTCATGAAGCCTGAGACGATAAACTACCGTACCTTGAAGCCTGAGAAGGAAGGACTTTTCTGTGAAAAGATCTTCGGACCGTCGAAGGACTGGGAGTGCCACTGCGGCAAATACAAAAAAATACGCTACAAGGGTGTCATCTGCGACAGGTGCGGGGTGGAGATCACCAAGTCCTCTGTCCGCAGGGAAAGGATGGGTTCCATAGAGCTGGCGGCTCCCGTATCACATATATGGTATTTCAAGGGCATTCCCAGCAGGATGGGACTGATACTTGACATATCCCCCAAGATGCTGGAGAGGGTTTTGTATTTTGCGGCATACATAGTGCTCGACCCCGGAGATTCGGGACTTTCGTATAAACAGATATTGAACGATGTTGAATACGCCAAGGCCAGGGAAGACTATGGCATGGGTTTCCGCGTGGGCATGGGTGCGGAGTCTATCCAGGAGCTTCTAAGGAACATAGACCTGGAAAAAGAGTCCCGTGAGCTTAAAGAAGAGCTCGAGACGGCGGCAGGTCAGAAAAGGGCAAAGATATTAAAGCGCCTGGAGGTCATGGAAGCCTTCAGGGAGTCCAAAAACCGCCCCGAGTGGATGATCTTGGAGGTGGTTCCCGTCATTCCTCCTGACCTTAGGCCCATGGTGCAGCTCGATGGCGGAAGGTTTGCCACTTCCGACCTTAATGACCTTTACAGGAGGATCATAAACAGAAACAACAGGCTTCGCCGGCTCCTCGACATAGGCGGTCCCGACATCATAGTAAGGAACGAAAAGAGGATGCTGCAGGAGGCGGTGGATGCCCTGATCGATAACGGCAGGCGTGGGCGTCCCGTCACGGGACCCGGGAACAGGGCCTTGAAGTCCCTTTCGGACATGCTCAAGGGAAAGGGAGGGCGTTTCCGCCAAAACCTTCTTGGAAAGAGGGTGGACTATTCGGGGCGTTCCGTCATAGTGGTGGGACCTGAGCTTAAGATCTACCAGTGCGGGCTTCCCAAGGAGATGGCCATAGAGCTTTTCAAGCCCTTCGTGATGAAGGAGCTGGTAAAAAGCGGCGCTGCCAACAACATAAAGGCTGCCAAGAAGATGGTGGAGCGTCTCGAGACCGAGGTATGGGATGTGTTAGAGAACGTCATAAAAGAGCACCCCGTGATGCTGAACCGCGCGCCTACCCTTCACAGGCTGGGAATACAGGCTTTCGAGCCAATCCTCGTGGAAGGAAAGGCCATAAAGCTTCATCCCCTCGTGTGTACGGCTTTTAACGCTGACTTTGACGGAGACCAGATGGCGGCCCACCTTCCACTTTCGGTGGAGGCACAGGCTGAGTGCCGCTTTCTGCTCCTAAGCCCCAACAACCTCCTCAAGCCATCTGACGGAGGTCCTGTGGCCGTGCCCTCACAGGACATGGTCTTGGGAATATATTACCTCACCATGGGGCGGATGGTGGATCATAGCGATGACAAGGAACTGGACTCTTCCATCACAAAGATATACAAAAGCCGTGATGAGGTGAGAGAGGACCTTAACGCCAAGGATATCGCATCCAAGATCACGGACAGCCAGATGATAAAATTCCTTGTGGATGAAAAATCCGGAAGGTATGTCGTGTGCACGCCCATGGACCTGCTGGGGCATTACTACCCGAACATGGGTCAGGCCATACTGGCGCATGAGAATGGGGATATCACCCTCCATCAGAAGATACATGTGAAAAGGACGGTCGATATGCCGGACGGGAGCCGTGAGTCTGTGGTATTGGAGACCACCCTGGGGAGGCTTATCTTCAATGAGATTCTGCCGCAGGATCTTGGATTTATCGACAGGTCGGAACAGACGCTCTTAAACGATGCCAAAGAAAACGGCTGGGATGACAAAAAGATCAATCAGGAGAGGGTTTACAGAAAGGCTGCCCTGGAGGTAGATTTCCATGTGACCAAAAAGGGCCTTAAGCAGATCCTGGAAAAGGTCATAAACGTACATGGTGCCACCCGCACGGCAGAGGTGCTCGATGCGGTGAAGGCCATAGGATATTCGTATTCCACAAAGGCGGCCATGACCGTTTCCATCTCGGATATGACGGTACCTGCCAACAAGCAGAACCTCCTCGATGAGGCGCAGGAGCGGGTAAACCAGATCACAAAGAACTTCCGCCGGGGCCTTGTCACGGAAGAGGAAAGGTACCGCGAGGTCATAGACACCTGGAAGGTGACGGACGAACACCTTACCACATTGCTTTTGGACGGGCTGGACAAGTACAACAACATCAAGATGATGGCGGATTCGGGAGCCAGGGGTTCTGACAAGCAGATAAAGCAGCTGGCCGGAATGAGGGGACTGATGGCGGATACCACGGGACGTACCATAGAGCTTCCCATAAAGTCCAATTTCCGCGAGGGTCTGGATGTACTGGAGTACTTTATATCAGCCCACGGAGCCAGGAAGGGA
Organism: uncultured Eubacterium sp.; assembly: GCA_905236805.1. Lineage (GTDB taxonomy): Bacteria > Bacillota > Clostridia > Lachnospirales > Lachnospiraceae > RUG14243. Next base: position 8,867 of record CAJOPH010000018.1, read on the forward strand.
CTGTCAGATACGGCCCTTCGTACCGCTGATTCGGGATATCTGACCAGGCGTCTGGTGGATGTGTCGCAGGACCTCATAGTCAGGGACATGGACTGCAGTGAGGGCAGGGATCTTATTCCGGGCATGGAGGTATCAAGATTTGTGGAGGGAGACGAACTCATCGAATCCCTGCAGGAGAGGATTACCGGAAGGTACTCATGCGAGGATATACACGATGGGGATGGAAGGGTGATCATCAGCGCAAACCAGATGATCACGCCCATGAGGGCCGCAAATATCATTGAGAAGGGGATAGGTTCAGATGGAAAGCCATTCAAGGACAATCCCGATGCCAGGATAAAGATACGTACCATACTTACCTGCAGGAGCCATGTGGGGGTATGCGCCAAGTGCTATGGTGCGAACATGGCTACGGGGCTTCCTGTCCAGGTAGGTGAGGCCATAGGAATCATAGCCGCTCAGTCTATAGGAGAGCCGGGAACACAGCTGACCATGCGTACCTTCCATACGGGAGGCGTGGCAGGCGGTGACATTACCCAGGGTCTTCCCAGGGTGGAGGAGCTCTTCGAGGCCAGGAAACCCAAGGGACTGGCCGTGATATCTGACATATCCGGAACAGTCTCCATGGGAGAAGGAAAAAAGAACCGCGAGGTAGTCATCACGAATGACAAGGACGGGGATGTAGAAAAATATGAAATACCATATAGCGCAAAGATCATTGTTTCTGAAGGAGACGTGCTGGAGGCAGGGGATGAGATCACCGAAGGTTCGGTGAACCCACATGACATACTGAGGATAAAGGGCATACGCGCCGTTCAGGATTACCTCCTCAGGGAAGTGCAGAGGGTGTATCGTCTGCAGGGCGTGGAGATAAATGACAAGCATATCGAAGTCATTGTCCGGCAGATGCTGAAAAAAGTCCGCGTGGAAGAAAACGGGGACTCTGACTTCCTTCCGGGATCCATGGTGGATTCACTGGAATTCGAGGATGAGAATGAGCGCCTGGAAAGGGAAGGAAAGACTCCCGCGCAGGGAGAGCGCACCATACTGGGTATCACCAAGGCTTCCCTTGCCACGAATTCCTTCCTTTCAGCGGCTTCATTCCAGGAGACCACCAAGGTACTTACTGATGCGGCCATCAAAGGAAAGGTGGATCCCCTCGTGGGACTTAAGGAAAATGTCCTCATAGGAAAGCTCATCCCGGCGGGAACCGGCATGAAGAGGTACCGTACGGTAGCCCTCAATACCGATGCCGAGGTAGCAGCGATAGAAGAAGAACAAAGGCGCGCGGAAGAAGCGGCCAGGGAGGCTGAACGCATCGCGGAGGAAGAGCGGAAGAGGGAAGACCGCAGGAGAAAGCAGCAAAGGATCGACCGGCAGGAGCAGCTCAGGGAAGAAGAGCCGGACATAGATGAGGTATATGAGGGCGAGGACATAGACATAGATATGGACATGGCTATGGACATGGACATAGATATGGATGAAGATATGGCTATGGCTATGGACGAAGATGACTCTCATATCATGTAAAATTTTACAGAATGGGACTTCTTGTAGAAGCGGGCGTTCGGTTTGACGGACGCCTGATATATGAGGAGCCCTTTTTTGTATATTCCCTTTATTTATCACGAATGGAGAATACCCAGTATATTCCCTTTATTTTCTACAAAGGAGGAAACATGGAAAAGCAAGGTAAAAAACATCACAGCCTGATGCTTGGTTTCGGTATAGCCATGGCAGTATTTACGGTGAGTACCCTCCTTATTACTGCAGTCATTACATATGTCAACCAGACGAACTCCTATAGACACGAGAGTGTGCAGAAGATAAAGGAACTGGGAGCCTACATGGAATATCTCATGGAAGCTAGGGGTGAGGAATTTGCCGCTTACCAGGAATACTACATGAATCATTTTGAGGAGATGAACGTCCCCTATGACTTTACAGAGGCCGATACGCAGTATGAAATATTCCTTGAGACCTTTGCGAGGGAGTATCCTGGGAAGGTATTTGGGAAGGATGTGAAGATGGAAGACCTGGAGGGGGATTCTGCCAGGGAATACTTTACTTACGTTCATGAAAGCTGGCTTCTTGCATTTGAAGATGCCAGGGAGGAATTCGCTCTGCCTTATACTTATTACATCACCCTTAAGGAAGATGTCCACAATGTGGTGTACATGATAGATGGGGAGAGGACTCCCAGGACTGACAGCGAAGGAAATGAGGACGGCTTCCTTTACCTGGGCGATGAATACAATAACGAACCTGAAAAATACCCTGTAGAATGGGCGACATGGGAATCCGGTGTGGTACAGGACGAATACCAGGTCTGGGACAATGATTGGGGGCACACCTATGCCAGCTACACACCGCTTATCATAAACGGTGAAAAGAAAGGCCTCATAGGCACCGAGATCCTGGTGGCATCCGTAAACCGGGGGATACTGAACAATACCCTGGCGCAGACCTTTGGGATAGCTTTCTTTTTTGTGGTATCGGCGATCATATTGATGTGGTACATAGACAAGAAGTTCCTGTCCAAAATACGCCGGCTGGAGGCATTTGTCACGGAGTATTCGGATAAAAAAGATACCCATATAGCCGAGGTCATAGAGGAAGAGGTCGATGGAACCGATGAGATAGATTCCCTGTCCCGGGAGATGTCCGCGATGATACGGGAAATAGAAAACTATGTCGTAAACCTGACCAAGGCAAGGAAGGAAACGGATGAGATGAACCGCCTTGCCATGAGGGATTCCCTGACGGGAATAAGAAACAAGATGGCCTATGACAATGAGGTTAAGCGCATAGAATGGGAGCTGGCGGAAGACCCCTACAAGAAATTCGGATTGGGGATGATAGACCTTAATTTCTTAAAGCGTCTCAACGATACCTACGGGCATGAGTGGGGGGATGAGGCCATAAAGAAGCTCTGCCATCATATATGTGTCACATTCAATCACTCACCTGTATTCCGCATCAGCGGGGACGAGTTTGTCGTGGTGCTGGAAAAGGGGGATTTTGACAAGAGGGAGGAGCTGGTAGAAGAGTTTAACTCACAGCTGGAGGAATGGAGCAAGGACACCAGGCTCGAGCCCTGGGAGAGGATTTCGGCGGCCATAGGGATAGCAGTCTATGATCCCGTGGTGGACAAGACGGTCTCCAATGTATTCAGGCGGGCGGATGAGGCGATGTACAGGCGTAAAAAAGAAATGAAAGCAGTAAGGACATGAGATATGCCGTACCTAGCATTATATAGAAAATTCAGGCCGCAGGGTTTTTCTGATGTGAGGGGCCAGGACCATATAGTAAAGGCATTGAAAAACCAGGTCATATCAGGCAGGCTGGGGCATGCGTACCTGTTCTGCGGCACCAGGGGGACCGGCAAGACATCCATCGCCAAGATATTGTCCAGGGCCGTAAACTGTAAGTTCCCGGTGGACGGATCCCCCTGTGGTGAATGTGAGATGTGTAAGGGAATCATGGAAGGGAGGTTCCTTAATGTAAGCGAAATAGATGCCGCATCCAACAATGGTGTGGACAATGTCAGGGATATCATAGAGGAAGTTTCCTATCCGCCGCCCCAGGGCAGGTACAGGGTCTATATCATAGACGAGGCGCATATGCTGTCTGCAGGGGCCTTTAACGCATTGTTAAAGACCTTAGAAGAGCCCCCCTCATATGTGATGTTCATACTGGCCACCACGGAATCACACAAGATACCCATTACCATATCCTCGAGATGCCAAAGGTATGACTTTAGGCGGATAGGGACAAAGACCATATCTGACCAGATAAGGATGGTGATAGAGGAAGAGGGGCTGAAGATGGACGAGGGGGCGATAGGCTTAGTGGCGCGTGCCGCGGACGGCTCCATGAGGGACGCCTTGAGCATCCTGGATCAGGCGGTTTCGATGGGGGATAAGGATGAACTCACCTATGAAAAGACCGCGGAGATATTAGGAAGGACTAAGGCTGAAGAGTGCTCCATGATGGCAGCTGCGCTGCTAAAAAAAGACATAGTCTCAGTATTGAGGCATCTGGACCGGGTGGTACAGTCGGGGAAGGATCTTTCAGTATTTTCGGAAGAGCTGATAAGGTACCTGAGAAACCTCATGATCCTGAAGGCGGCAGGAGGAGATGCGCCTGCGGCGGAATTTACCGAGATGCTCGACATGGAGGAGGATCAGATAAATGACGCCAAAGAAATGATAAAAAATATCACAAACACAAGGATAATCCATCTGGTAACAAAGCTGTCAGACCTCCACGGGGAGCTTAGATTTTCCACCATGCCAAGGATCATAATGGAGGCAAGGCTCATAGGACTGACATCGGAAGAGACCTCAAAAAGCCAAAGTCCCATAAATGAGTCCGTGACCGCAGGATCCGCCCCGCCTATTATCTCTCCCGCACCGCCTGAAACAAAGGCCGCAAAAGAGCCTCCAAAGCCAAAGATATCCATAGAGGCGCTGCCGGATGACATAAAGAGGGTGGTCTCGGCATGGGGGAAGATATCGTCAGCTTTGGGGGGTGCGCTGGGAAGCGCGTTGAAAAATTCCATAGTCTCCCCCGGTGGGAGGGGAGGGCTTCTCATTGTGGAGTATGACGATGTGAAGAGGGGATTTTTGAAGATGAATGAGGAGGAAATATCCTCTGTCATAAATGAAAAGACGGGTCTTAAGGTTTCTTTGGAGTTTCCGGTGCCTGATAAGAGCAAAGACCCTGCGAAAACCTACGTCGACATAAGGAACCTGATAGACTTTCCGGTGGAAGAGGAGGGGTGACAGCATGATAGACCACAACGAAATATCACACCTCGCCGAACAGGCTGTCGCCATGGGCGACTATGTCGCGGCAGACTCTTTCCTGCAAAAGATGCTCTATGAATGCACTCCCGAAGTCGGAAGGGAAATCCTCTCCGATCGCAATATGGCTCTTAAAATACTCACGGAGATACTGCTTTGCGAGAAGAATTCGGGATCCGGGAATACCTGGCGCGCCTGTGGAGGCTATGACGGTTTCTTTGCAGCGTACCAGCGTATTAAGAGGGCTGTCCGCCGTATATGGTTCGGGCTGGATGATGAGGACATATATGAGGGATTTTCCTCTCTTTGCGATATCAGCATGACAGGAGATATGCTCGCCGTCATAGCGAAATACAGCGTACCTCCCGAGCTGTGGACAGATGTGTTCTTTCGGCTTGCCGATATAGATGCGATACCTGCAGTCTCCCGAGATATTATAAAAGGGTATCTTAACGCCATGCAGGTAAACGGCATTAGCGGCAATGGCAGATGTTACCCCATGCGCATACGGCAAAACGCCCTGTCCGTGCGCAGAATTTCGTATGGTGAGATCAACGAAAACCATGGACCTGCCGCAGGAACTGCAAACAAAAATAAGCTCTCGATCATATACTGCACAAATGATGAGGATTATGCGGCGGAATGCCGGAAATACCTGGAATACCTTAATCTCCCCGGCGGAATACAAGGTGAGGTCATAGAAGTCACCGGTGCATCGTCCATGGCAGCCGGTTATAATTTTGCCATGCGCTCCACGGATGCGGCATACAAGCTCTATATCCATCATGACACTTTTTTAACAGACAGCAATATACCCGATAAATTATTAAAAGTATTCAGCTCTGAAAACGCTCCTTCCATGACAGGAGTATTCGGTACAACAAAGCTGCCCGATAGCGGCAGATGGGCCAATTGCCCGTATGAGGACAGTGTCCTTACCCTTTGGCAGGACGCAATGCTCGACTTCATCAGGCCTCAGATTTCGCCTGATCTAAAAGTACATCCCGCAGAAGCCATAGATGGTGCTTTCATTGCCACATCAACAGATATTCCATGGAGAGAAGACCTGTTCGATGACTGGCATTTCTATGATATCAGCCAGTGCTTTGAGATGCGTTTGGCCGGATATACCACAGCCCTCATATCGGACACTACCCCCTGGATCTTGCACGAGTCCACTCTGCGCAAGGATCCAACGGATGCCTATGGCAGATATTGCGACATCTTCAAACGTGAATATCTGAGTTAATGGGGGCAAACCCCAATGAGCACTATTGGAGATGATTTGCACACCGGTTTTTAGGTCAGCTCGATTGACAAATTTTCCGGGGGATGAAGGAGGATAATAATATGATGTTACCTAAGGTTCCATATTACACCATTGAAGGGGATCCGAAAAACGGATTGCGTAAATTAAAAACCGGTGTGGCAGATTTTGAAAATATGGGATTTGCGGCAGCCTTAAATGAGGATCCCGTGTCCTATGCAAATGTGCAGTTAAATTTGCTGCGCAGCCTGATATCAGACGAGCCTTTGTGGACGAAGTATTCGGATGAGATCACAGGATTGTTTGTAAAGGAATATTTCTTAAGAACCATTCTTTTTGCTGCAAATGACAGTTTGCGAGAAGTTCTGGATGCAGAAGGGTTTTATATTCAATTTAAGAACATGCAAAAAGTTTTAAAAGAGGTTTTCCCTTATTGGATAGATAATGATCATCTCTATGGACTGGGTCGGAATTACTTAAACATTATCAAGGCAGCCAATATGGAAATAAAAGATGCCGGGCAGCTTGGGATGTTGTTAAAAGATGTGGCAATCTTAGGTTTGCCTCCGGCAGTCAGCATTGTAATGCCTACGTATAATCGGGGCTTAACCCTCCTTCAGACGATTCCTAAGATCCTAAATCAGACTTATGAGAATTTTGAGTTGATCGTAGTAGACGACGGCTCCACAGATAATACTTCTGAAGTGATGGGAGGGTTTTCCGATGAACGGATTAAATATATTAAGCTGAAGGAAAACCGCAGACAGTCAAAGGCAAGAAATATTGGAATAGAAAATTCAGCCTGCGACTATATTGCATTTGCAGACAGTGATGATTTTTGGGATGAAAAGAAGTTGGAAGTTCAAATGGCCCGCTTCTTAAAAGAATCTGATTCCGGTTTTTGCTACTGCGCCTATACTTATCATGATGAAAATGAAAAAGAAATAACTGTTCCCAGAAAAGATATTGCGAGGATACGAAAAGAAGGCTATATATATCCGGAACTTCTTAGAAGAAATATGGTGGGAACACCATCGCTTATAGTGAAAAAAGAATGCATTTCCACAGTAGGCGGATTTAATGAAGAAATTGATTGTTTGGAAGACTGGGAATTTGTTCTTCGCCTTGCAAGAAATTATCAGGCGTCTTTTTGCCCGGAAGAATTGTTTGACGTGTATGAAAATACAGACTGGGTTTCAAAGAAGACGAGAGAAGATGGTGATAAGGCTATGAAGAAGTTTTACAGTAATTTTGAAAAGGATCGTAAACTGTTTGGGATGGAAGATGATGTGTTTTAACTCAGTTGGAGATTGTACCCTGACTGAGTTATAGGAAACGAACAAAATGTTAGCGTTTTGTTCGTTTCCTGCGCCGGAGCGTACTTGAAGGTGACTACCATTACTTCTTGATATATGGTATAAGATGGTGAGGAATATGAATATTGTTATTGCATTAAATAGGTCCTTTCTTAGATATGGGTATGTATTGCTCACCTCCGTCTTTGAAAATAACAGTATGGCGGATGTCACTGTTTATGTGCTATACAGAGGTATCATGAAGGAGGAGTTTGAGCCATATGACGACCTTGCGGCGGAGTATGGCCGGCAGGTCATTCCCATAGAGGTGGGTGAGGATATGATACCGTCAGATCTTCCGCATACCGCCAAATGGCCCATAGAGATTTATTTTCGCCTGGCTCTGGCGGACATACTTCCGCAGGAAGTGGAGAGAGTCCTTTACCTGGATACCGATGTGATAGTAGATGGGGCTCTTAAAGAGCTGTATGAGGTAGATTTTGGAAAGGGTGATGAAGAGTGTGTCATAGCCGGGTGCCCTGATATCAGTGATGGCAACCTTTCGGATATTCAAAACAGGCTGTTTGCGGATATGCTTCCGGATCCGAAATTTCATTACATAAATTCGGGTGTTATTGTGTTGAACCTCAAGAGCCTTCGCAAGCAGTACCATGCTAAAATGCTGATAGACAAGATATCAGAGCTTAAGGAATATCTGACAGCTTTTGATCAGGACCTTATCAATTATGTATTTTACGGAAAAATTCTATATCTCGAAGCTGAAAAATATAATCATTTTGCGCGGATCTATTACAGCCGGGGAATGAAGTTGGAACAGACCAGGAAGAGTGGTACCGTGGTCATCCATTACACGGGGCCAAAGCCCTGGTCGGTTACGAATCTTCGTACCGATATCGAGATCATATGGTGGGAATATGCAAAAAAAACCCCTTATTATGCCGAACTGATGGAAGAGGTGTTTTTTGGGATGATGGAAAAAGGCTATGAAGATACCAATGAATTCAAATATGAAAAATATAAAGAAAGGCAGTATCTGGATCTTATCAATGACAGCAGGGAACTGATAAAAAAGCTGTCACGGGAAAAAAAAGATTAATGGAAAAAATAGCTTTTGTAATCTGTGTAAATGACGAAGCAGAGTTTAATGAGGCTGAGTACTATATCGATGATCTGATTGTGCCTGATGGGTTTATTATTGAAAAAATAATTATCAGGAATGCTCCGTCAATGGCTGCCGGTTACAACAAAGGGATGAATGCTTCGGATGCAAGATACAAAGTTTATATGCATCAGGATGTCTTTATACTTTCCAGGGATTTTATTTCTGTTGTAACGGGATTGTTTGATGTTAATCCTTCCCTGGGGATTTTGGGAGTGATTGGCGCCACCAATTACCCGCCTTCCGGAGATTTTGTCACTGCATGGAATTTTGGAGCTTTGACATCAATGATGTCTATGCCCCGTTTTGAGGAACCGAAAGTAGGCGAAGCAGTTCGATATGCAACAGCGTTAGATGGGCTCATATTGATCACTCAATATGATGTGCCGTTTCGTGACGATCTTTTTACGGGGTGGGATTTTTATGATGTATCTGCCTGCTTTGAACACAAGCGTAAGGGTTATAATGCAGGGATTATATGTCGGCCCCATAGCGACCCGGTCTGCCATCATGATGCCGAAGCCTGCAGAATAATGAATTACTATTATTTCAGGGATGTCATGGCGGTGGAATACGCGGATATATTTCCTTTTGAACCCGGGTCGAACCTTGAAGCGGAAAATGAGGATATAGACCGCAAAAAGGCTCTTGAGGATTTCTATAGAATCCTCCTTAGTATGGAGAAAAACAGGAGTCTCGAAACGATCATGGATTTAGTACTTGATAATAGAAAAGTCATCTTTGGGCATAGAGAACTTGCAAGCTTAAAAAAAATCATGCTTATTGCCCGGAGCGAAAAAGAAAATATGGAAAAAATAGTGTTCTGGCAAGACGGTGAAACAATAAATGATCTGCTTGCCGGATTGAAAACACTTCGATTTGCTATTCTCCGGATAAAATTCAAGAACGATCTTTCCCTTATGAGAAAGATATTGAATAATGATGAATATTCCTATCCGGCGATTGCGTTTGCCTCCGTTTTTTATATCCAAGATATGAATAATTATATTTTAACGCTCGCTGAATTATTTATAGAGCGTGGGCAAAGGCAGGAATTTATGGAATTGCAGAACTTGATCCAAAAGGACATTGAATGGATTTTTGCACAGGACGAGAGGGGAATTTATTGAGCCGGGACATGGTACCCGGTACTGTGTCCTGGAATAACGATTTACATATGATATATGAGAAACTAAAAAGATGGATAAAAAAGTAACAGTTATAATTCCGTGCTACAATTCGTCGAAATATCTTCCTAAATTATTGGATAGCCTAAAGAATCAGACCATAGGTATAGAGAATTTGCTGTGTGTATTTGTAGACATGGTACCGTGTACCATTAAGGGAGCGGACTTGAATATGGTTCATGGTAACCCGCCTGAGGCGAGTAACAGTTCCTAAAGGA
>CAJOPH010000019.1 GCA_905236805.1 uncultured Eubacterium sp.
AACGACCAACAGAGCCATATTTCAGGCTCTGCGGCTTTTCAGTCTTGCGTTTTACCGTTTACCCCGTTACTCCTCCCCGTACATGATAAACCTCACATATTCCCTCCGATGCTTCCTTAAATTCTTACATTTTTACCCTCTTTACCACTTGAATACAGCAAGAGTCCTTTCCTTTTTCGGTTCCCAAACCGGCATCACCCGCCGATTGAAGTTAGTTTGTCTGGTTTCCGAAATCAAGTCTTACGATCTGCATCTTCATAAAACCGTCGCCGAGCTTTGCAAGCAAACGGAACAGCCCCGGCACAGACGGATCCTTCAAATCGTTATAACCCAGCATATATCCACGGCTTGATATTGCCGTGTCAGCCAGATACGCAAGCTCCGTCTCTGCGCTGCTTAAGCTGAAATAATCCTTGATGCTTGTGATGCCCGCTTCTTTGACCCAGGTCTTAAGCATGATTTTGACAGCACGCTCATTTGCAGAGTCAAATACCAGTCTTCCGCCTAAGAAACGCTGTTCCATCGCGGAGAAAAGCTTTTTCACATTATCTTTTGTAAAGTAATAAAACACACCAGCAGCCATGAAGCAAGCGCCGTCTGTGTCGTCGATCTCACCAAACCACGAAATATCATTCAGGTCACAGGCGATATTTCTGACCCGCGCGCTCTCCGGGAGCAATTCATTCCTTGCGGAAATCACATCCGGCAAATCGATGTTGACGATCCTGCAATTCCATATAGCATTTGTTAGTCATATCTAACCATGTGTCCAAAAAATCGCAGCGTGACGCCATATCCATTAAATTCTTTGATAAAACGTCACTGCTGCGGCAATCTCACTTAATGGTACACGGTACCATGATCTATATTGAAGCGGCTGACGGTATTAGTCAGATCATCCGTGCTCCTTAAGGCATCCTGCGTGGCGCTCGCTATCTCACCGGAAGCTGCGGATATCTGCTCCAGCGTGGCATTCGTATTGCTGACAGATTCATTGAGGCTCTGCTGTGCTTTGGATATATTTTCCAGAGAATCATTTATATGCCTTACTGACTCTGCCAGCTCCCTTGCGCTCGAGCCGATGTCACCGCTCACCTGCGCATTGTACTCGACATCATCACGATAATTCTCGGATATCGTACCGAATCTCTCATAGTCCGCCGATACCACTTCATTAAGGAAACTTATTATCATGCTGCTCTCAGCGGTCAGATCCCCGACACTGTCGGTAACCTTTGCAGTGATTTCGTTTATCTTGCTTATCTCTTCCCCTGTCTCCTGTGCGAGGGAATTTATCTCATCCGCTACTACGGCAAAGCCCTTTCCAGCCTCACCTGCCCTTGCTGCCTCTATGGAGGCATTGAGTGCCAGGAGGTTTGTCTGTGTGGCTATCTGTCCTATCGCGCTTGAAATCACGGATATCTCATCAATAACCTTTGCCTCCTCTATAGCGCGGCCAAGCTTCTTTTCGGACTCGGTGATGGTATCTACCGCCCTTCTTCTATTCTCAGCCAGATCCTTTACGGCTATTCCCACACTGTCCATGATCTCGCCTGCGCGCTCCGACATCTCCTTTGCTCGTGCCTCAAGCTCCGCCACGGCCTCGCTTACACTGCCGCACACTCCGGTTATATCCTCTATTCCGTAGGTCTGCTGTGCCACATCCTGTCCGATCGCAGCCATGGCATCACTGATATCCCCTATATTATTGGATATCTCAGATATATCATCGGCGGCTCCGGACATCTTTTCATGTATAACATCCGACTTTTCCTTGGTCTTTATAATGGTGTCGAGAACTCGCTCCTTCATCTCCCCCACCAGATATTCAGTCTCCTCGGACTGTGAGGAGAATCTGGACGATTCCGTCTCCCCGATGATATCATCCCTGACGAAAGACTCCATCTTTGAAAGAGGTGTGAGTTGCTTTTTGATCTGACTGTTTATGATTATGACAGACAGGATAAGCATAACTATGCCTATGCCAAAAACTATTCCGACATCTTTGGCACGCTCAGCAGTGATGGCGGATTTCGGGCAGCTTACACCGACTATCCAGCCGGTCGTTTCTACATTGCTCAGCTCGTAGTACGTCTTTATCCCCGTATAATCCGTAAAGATATTTATGCCGCTTGCGGAAAGGTCGATATCCGTAACCTCTGACAATATCGCCGCATCACGGTTCTCGGCAAGAAGAAAATCGCTGTTTTCATGAGCCACGACGCTGCCGGAAGATGTGAGTAGAAATGCTGACATTACACTATCTCCGGCCACGGCACTTATCTGCTCCACTATAGAATCAATGGTAATATCCGCCAGCACAGCACACTGCCGGCCATCCACTGTAACAGGCATTGCCACGGTTACTATCGACTGCCCGGAGGCAAAGTCCACATAAGGGTCAGTATATATGAGAGCATTTTCGCTCTGGCACTGTATCCACCAGTCTCTCGTGGTGGGATCAAGATCCAGTACATCTCCGCTTGCAGGCACTACGCCGCCGTCATAAGGCCAGCAGAAATAATACATGAGAGCCTGATCATTGAGTGCCATATATTCAGAGAGAACCTCCATGAGGTCTTCCTTGGTCGGATCCGACAGCCCCTCTACCGCAAGCCCCAGTGCCTTAACATCCTTTGCCTGCGCAACCAGCCAATTATCTACGGATACCGACTCATTCTGAGCGACAGTCTCTATGCGCGCCTCGTACTTCTGGTGCACAAGGGAATTAATGAAATACATAGCCATACCGGACAGCACTACAACCACTATGAACTGTAAGATCAGCACCCTGATGGCGATAATGCCCCTTATGGAATGAAAAAACATCTTGAAAGACCTTCCTACGGCACTTTCTTCCTTCTTCACGTTCTTATTGATACCCATTTTAGAATCCTCCATTCTTGTTTGATGACGCACCCCACAGCAAGGTGCCTTTATCCTGTCTCTCATCCCCTCATCTCCCTGGCACTCATCCTGACAGCCTCCGTCACGTCTTCCCCACCTATCATCCTGGAAAGCTCATCTATCATCCCCTCTTCGTCTAAGGGCTTTATGTCAGAGACAGTTTCTCCATTTTCTACCTTTTTTTCTATGAGAAAATGCCTGTTGGCCTTTGCCGCTATCTGGGGGAGGTGGGTGATGCAGATAACCTGGCTTTCTAGGGAAAGGCCAAGGAGTTTTTCTGCCACCTTTTGGGCGGTCTTTCCGCTGATTCCGGTATCTATCTCGTCAAAGATCATGGACGATGCGTCACTGGATTTTACGGAGCATTTGACGGCCAGCATGATACGGGACAGCTCACCTCCCGATGCGCACTTTTCTATGGGACGGGGCTCTTCTCCCACGTTGGTGGAAAGATATATGGATACATCGTCTGTCCCGTCGGGAGACATCTGTCCTCCATCCTCCACCCTTATTTCAAAGTCAGACCTTGCGAAGTTTAGTTCAGCCATGTTTGCGGATATTTTTTTAGAAAGCTTTTGTGCAGCTTTTTTTCTTTCGGAGGAAAGTTTTTTTGCCTTTTCCATGGCGTCCTTTTTGGCTTCCTTTACCTCATTTTCCAGTGTGTTTTTCCATTCCTCAAAAGAATAAAGCTTTTCAAGGCGGGATTTTTTTTCATCAAGGGCAGCAAAGATATCTTCCATGCTCCTTCCGTATTTTCCTTTAAGGGTATTTATTTCATTGAGCCTCATTTCAGTGGTCCTAAGCTCCTCTTCCGAGTACTCGAGCTCATCCATCTTCCCGGATATGGAGCGCATAAGGGTGGAAAGAAGATCGTCGGCTTCCTGCATCTCATCATAGATATCCTGTATGGAATCATCCTTTTTCTTTGCGTCCTCTATATCCCTAAACGCCCTTCCGTAGATGTCGGATGTTTCGTCCAGGTACCTGTAGGCACCGGCCAAAGATTCCTTTATTTCCTGTGACATCGACATCAGGCGGAAAGCTTCTTCCAGCTCTGTGTCCTCACCCTTCTTGAGCTTGGCCTTTTCTATTTCATTTACCTCAAATTCTAAAAAAGATATCTCCCTTTTCCTTGATTCCTTATCCTGGGAACCTTCCTCTAATTCCTTTAATGTCCTGTCATAATATTTGAAGGCTTCCCTGTAGGCATCAAGGGCATCTTTTCCTTCCTTTCCCATGTTTTCGTCAAGGAGTTTTTTGTGGTTTTGCTTTACCAGGAGGGCCGCATTATCGTGCTGGCCATGCACATTTATCAGCAACGGGGCTATTTTTCTTAATACCGAAACAGGAACCGTTTCCCCATTTATCTTGGAGATGCTCTTTCCCCCTGAGATCCTGCGGGATAGATATATCTTCCCATCCTCCGGATAGATGTCTTCCTTTTCAAGAACCACTGCCTCCCCTGCGTCCACGGAAAATCCCATCTCGCAGAAGGCATATTCCTCGCCCGACCTTATGATGTCCTTTGAAGCCTTTCCTCCCAGGCAAAGGGAAGCAGAACCCAAAAGCACGGACTTTCCGGCTCCGGTCTCTCCTGTCAGGATGTTTAGGCCTTCCTTAAACTCTACATCAGCCTCCTTTACTACCGCAAAATTTTTTACATGCAATGATTCCAGCATACCTGTCTTCTCCTTACTCCTTTCCTGGCAGTTTTGGCCATGCTTATCCCATCTTCCTCTGCAGCCTTTCTATGAAGTTCATCTGTGAGAGCTTTAGAAACCTGGCGGGGACAGGAGCCTTTCTTATGACTATCCTTTCGTTAAGGCCTATGGTCGCGATATAGTCCCCGTCAAAGGCAAGGTCACACTCCTCATTCTTCCTTGTCTTTCCCCGGTGGCGCTGTACGGCCTCCACCGTAATCTTGTCATCCTCTCCTATCACTATGCTTCTGGCCGTCATGGCCTGGGCATTTATCGGTGTAATAAGGAGCATTCCGGCCCCCGGATCTATGATGGGTCCTCCCGCCGACATGCTGTAAGCCGTAGATCCCGTGGGGGTGGCTATGATTAGGCCGTCCGCATAGTAATTGCACAAAAATCTTTCGTTTACATAAACATTTATGGATGCTATCTGTAAGGATCCTGAGCGGTAACACACTATGTCATTTAACGCGGCACGGGAAATCCTTTTTCCGTCCTCTGAAAAAATATCCCCCCGGAGACGTAACCTATCCTCGATGGAAAAGTCATCCAAAAATATGTCATCAACAGCCCTAAATACATGTGCCTCTTCCACCTCGCACAAGTACCCAAGGGTACCTAAATTTATGCCTATCATGGGGATCGACAGGTCACTGAGGTCACGGGAAGCACGGACCATGGTGCCGTCCCCTCCAAGAACCAGGGCTAACTGCGCATCCCCCACCTCACCTTTTCCTATCCCGGATGTCCCTCCCGAAGAGTCCCTGGCCAATATCCTGGAAGTTCCTCCTTTTTCGGAAATATATTTTGATATTCTTTTGGACAGGGAAAGCCCCACATCTTTTTCGCTATTGGCAAGTATCAAAAACCTATCCATATCTCATAACACCTCATGCGCCTTATTTATTATCCTTAAAATATCCTCTTCGGAAATTAAGATTTGATCGGAAATCATCTCACGTGTAACTTCCGCATCGCCATCCCCGGGATTAATACCACCCAAATTTACGTCCTTGCAAATATATAACAGATATTCTATGTTTCCCTTTGGTCCCTTGATGGGAGAGTACGAAAGACCCTTTACCGTAAATTCGTTTCTTGCGGCCTCTTTAACGCAATGCCTTATCACCTCACCATGGACTTTTTTGTCCCTTACCACCCCGTTTTTGCCTATTTTTTCCCTTCCCGCCTCAAACTGCGGCTTTATGAGACAGACCATCTGTCCGCAGTCTTCAAGCAGTCTGTATGCATTTGGAAACATTTTGTCAAGGGAAATAAAAGATACATCGCATGACGCAAAGGAGATGGGATCATTTATAAGATTTAGGTCCATGTTCCTGAAATTTGTCTTTTCCATGCAGACTACCCGCTCATCATTGCGAAGAAAGTAGTCCAGCTGTCCATAGCCGACATCCACGCTATAGACCTTTGCCGCACCATTCTTTAGCATAACGTCCGTAAATCCCCCGGTGGATGCCCCTATGTCCACACAGATTTTTTCTGATAAATCTATGGGAAAATCTTCCAGGGCTTTTTCTAATTTAAGGCCGCCCCGGCTGACATATTTTAAGGACTTTTCACTGACCCGTATGCTTACATCTTCTTCAAAGGATGAGCCTGCCTTATCTTCCTTCTGTCCGTTCACGTAGACGGCTCCCGCCATGATGAGCCTCTTTGCCTTCTCCCTGGAGGGGCAAAGCCCTCTTTCCGTCACCAGAACATCCAGGCGTTTTTTCATATGTCTACCTCCGCCAGTATCTGTTCTGCCATGCCTTCGGGATTAAGACCCAATGCTTCCAAAAGCTCATACCTTTTACCGTGGTCTATTTTTTCTTCCGACACTCCGAAATTCATTACCTTTAGCGGGATTTCATTCACGGAAACTTCCTGTATGATATATTCCCCAAAGCCTCCCCGCCTTACGCCTTCTTCCATGGTGAACATATATTCGTGCGTCCTTGAAATGTTCCTTATAAGCGTCATGTCCACGGGATTTGAAAAGCGCGCATTTATCAATGTGGCATCTATGTCATTTGCTTCAAGAAGACCCCTTACCTCCTCTGCGGCCTCTACCATTGACCCGTAGGCCCATAGGGCAACCTTCCTTCCCTGATGGAGGATTTCCGCCTTTCCCTCTTCTATCATGGTCCTCTTTTCCCTGTATATTTCCGAGGCTGTGCCCTTGGGATAACGTATGATAACGGGGTGGTTTGAGCCTATGGCCCATCTCATCATATCGTAGAGCTCCCATTTGTTTTTTGGCGCCATAAGAATGACGTTTGGGAGGTTTGACGCAAAGGCTATGTCAAGGAGACCATGGTGCGTGGCCCCGTCTTCCCCCACTATCCCCGCCCTGTCCACGGCGAATATCACATGAAGGTCCTGCATGCATACATCGTGGACTATCTCATCGTAGGCTCTCTGAAGAAAGGATGAATATACCGCAAATACAGGAATCTTTCCCGCCGCCGAAAGTCCCGCGGCAAAGGTTGCCGCATGGCCTTCCGCTATCCCCACATCAAAAAACCTATCCGGAAACTCATCCTTGAAGCGGTTTAATCCCACCCCACTCCCCATGGCGGCCGTAACGGCCACCAAATCCTTGTTCTCCCTGGCGAGCTTTCTCATTACGGAAGAAAATACATCACTGTAGGATAAAGACTTTTGCCTTTCAAGGGGACGGCCCGTATCAATGGCAAACCTCCCCGTACCATGGAATCTGTCGGGATGTTTTTCCGCAGGGGGGTAGCCCTTTCCCTTCTTGGTGATAACGTGTACTACCACAGGTCCTTCCACCCTGGAGGCTTCATTAAAGGCTCTTAACATCTTCTGCATGTCATGCCCGTCTATGGGACCTAAGTATTTTATCCCAAGCTCCTCAAAAAACATCCCTGGCAGGATGGCCTGCTTTATACCTTCCTTTGTGCGGTGTATGCCTTTTTCTATGACAGAGCCCCCGGGAATCTTGTTCAGGGCATTTTTGATATTGTCCTTTAAGCCCATGTATCCATCCGCGGTACGCAGTGCCCCCAAGGTCTCGGAGAGCCCCCCGACATTTTCGGAAATGGACATGTTGTTGTCGTTTAGTACTATGATGATGTTTGATTTCAACGCGGATGCATTGTTTAGGGCCTCATATGCGAGGCCTCCCGTTAAGGCCCCATCCCCTATTACGGCCACTATCTTCTCATCCGTACCGTTAAGACGCCCGGCATGAGCCATCCCTAGGGCTGCCGATATCGAGGTGGAGCTATGCCCTGTATTAAATGCATCACACGGGCTCTCAGATGTCCGGGGAAAGCCTGAGAGACCTCCCATCTGCCTCAGGGTCGCAAATTCCTCCCTGCGGCCCGTCAATATCTTGTGCGTGTAGGACTGATGCCCCACGTCCCATATTATTTTGTCTTTTGGAAGATCAAGCAAAAGGTGAAGGGCCATGGTAAGCTCTACCGTGCCCAGATTTGATGAGAGGTGTCCCCCGTGCCTTGAGATGTTCCGAATCAGAAAGGTCCTTATTTCCTCGGCCAGAATGGGAAGCTCCTCAAAAGGAACAGACTTTATGTCGTTAGGAGAATTTATAAGTTCAATAACCATATCACATAACACGCTCCTTCAGGTAGGAAAGAAACGCCGAAAAAAACTCCGTACATGAATGCTGCATATAAGAATGCTGCATATGGGAATACTTTATGATGATACTTAAGGCTTCGTCCAATGAATGCCCCAAAGCCGCCGTTGCCTCATCCTCCCCCATTACGGTAACATAGGTCTTTTTTCCGATTTTTCTGTCCTGTTCAATATCCAGGATGTCGTCCCTAAGCTGGAAGGCAAGCCCTAAGTAATGCCCCAGTGTCTCCATGTCTTTGGCTTCCCCGGCAGAAGCTCCCCCCAGATATGCCCCACACATCATGGAGGCCTCAAAGAGGGCGCAAGTCTTTCCCGAAATCATTTCGAGGAGGAGTTTTTTCTTTTCTTCCGTGGAGATGCCATCTTTATCAAGATACCCATCCAGGAAAATATCAAGCCCCTGTCCCCCCGTCATGCCTAAAATACCGGCCTTTTGGGAAAGTGCGGAAAATGCCCTTACGACCCTGTCATCTCCATGTGAATTCCCAAGGGCCATGGCGACAAGCTCATAGGCGTAGTTTAACATGGTGTCCCCCGCAAGTATGGCCAAGGCTTCCCCAAACTCCGCATGGGTAGTCTTTTTGCCCCTCCTGAATTCATCGTCATCCATGGCGGGCAGGTCATCATGAACCAGGGAATACGAATGGATGAATTCGATGGCCGCCTGAAAAATAGACAAAAGGGATAAAGCCTCCTCATCCTTTCCATCAAAAAAAAGACCAAAGGTCTCTCCCATGAGGATGGGCCTAATCCTTTTTCCCCCTGACATGACGGAATATCTGACGGCTTCGAAAAGCCCTCCCTCGGAAGCTGCGTTTTTGGGAATAAAATCCGCAACAAGACTATCTATTTTCCCTTTCCTGTCCCGTAGATATTCCTCAAAATCCATCTTCTTCATTAAATCCGTCTTCAAATCCATCTACTTCATTAAACCCATCTTCTTCCCCAAGATCAAGGCCTATCTCTTTTCCATATTCCTTAGACAGGATGACCATTTCCTTCTCTACCCTGTCTATCTTGGCGGCACTCTTTGAAAGAAGCATGATGCCTTCGGAATAAGCCTTAAATGAATCTTCCAGGGATATGTCAGGGCTGTCAAGCTTATCTATTATCTTTTCTACCTCCGAAAGCGCATCCTCGATAGAGATATCCCCGGGATCATCCTCCGGAATATCCTTTATCGAAATATCTTTTTTCGAAATACCTTTTTTTGAATTATTTTTTTTTGAATTGTTTTTTTGGGAAATATCTTTTTTTTTCGTTTCCGGTATATCACTCATTATTTTTTTCTATGGACAAGATCCTTGCAAGAACCGTCCCATCCCTTACATATATCCTAAGAAGATCATCCTCCGAAACATCCTCCACGGAGCTTATCCTCTTTCCGTCATCTGCTGCCACAAAGGAGTAGCCCCTGTTCATCTGTTCAAAAGGACTCCTGGCCAAAAGCCTTTCATGGATGATGGCCAGATTCCTCTTGGTCTCATTCATCCTTAGCCCCATCATCGAATAAAGGGCTTCGCCTTTCATGCCTGTTTCGGTTCTTTTGTGATAAATATTATCATTAAGCCTTTCAAAAAGCTCCTCCCCCAGATCCTTTGTCCTTGACCTGTCCATAAGAACCTTTCTGACGGGACTCTCCAGACGAAGCTTAATCTTTCCTTCCCCAAGCTCCTTTCTTTTCTCCGACAGCTTCCTGCGGAGCCTGTAATTAAGGGCATTCGACAGGCTGTAAATATTTTCCAGGGTACCCTCAATCTCCTCCGTAGCCATCTCAGCAGCAGCCGAGGGGGTGGGTGCCCTTAAGTCCGAAACAAAATCCGCTATGGTAAAATCCGTCTGATGACCCGCGGCAGATATGACGGGAGTCTGACAGGAGAAGATCGCATAGGCCACTATTTCTTCATTAAAGGCCCAAAGATCCTCCATGGACCCTCCGCCCCTCCCTATGATGATAACATCCACCCCATAGGAATCAAGAAGCGCTATCGAAGATGCTATTGATTCTGCCGCACCCTCCCCCTGCACCGGGGTAGGGGACAAAACCAGCTGTATGTATGGGTTTCTTCGCATGGATACGTTCATTATGTCGCGAAGCACGGCCCCCGTGGGAGATGTGGCTATGCCTATGGTTCCCACATGCTTTGGAATCTCCTTTTTGTATTCGGGGGAAAACATCCCCATCTCTTCGAGTTCTTTTTTTTTCGCCTCGAACCTCCGGTAGAGCTCCCCTACACCTGAGCGTACAATCTCGCGCACATAGAGCTGGTATGACCCCCTGGCCGGGTAGATTCCCACCTCCCCAAAGGCAATGACCTCATCACCGTCATCCATGCGGAAGGAGAGCTTTGACGCATTGGACTTAAAGCATACACAGTTGATCAACGCTCCTTCGTCCTTCATCGTGAAGTAAATATGCCCCGAACTATGGTAGGTAAGGTTTGACACCTCTCCCTTTACATAGACGCCTGAGAGCAGAAAATCCTCCCTGATGATGCCATCAATGTATCTGGTAAGCTGGGTGACGGTATAAGCATTCTTACTCTTCATCCGCATCCTCTCCGGACGCTATCTTAGCCAAAATACCGTTTACGAAAGAAGGAGAGCTTACCTCATCCCTCCCATAGGCCTTGGAAAGCTCCACGGCCTCGTTTATGGCCACAGACACCGGTATGTCATCGTCATAAATCATCTCGTAGACAGCAAGGCGCAGTATAGCCACCTCTGCCTTTCCCATCCTGTCCAAAGACCACCCCTTGGAATTTTTGCTAATGGATGCATCTATCTGTTCTATGTGTAAAAAAATATCCAGGCATTTCTCCCTGATGTACGAAAAATCGGGATTTTCGTAATCGAGATCTTCGTCACCTTCAACGTCTTCGTCAAATCCATAGGAAATAGAGTCCACATACCGGTCTATCTGCTCTTCCATCTCATCGAACGGAAGATACTCGAGCCTGAATACTATCCTGAAGATATGCTCCCTTAATTCATGCCGTTTCATGCGTTATCTTCGCTCTCTACTCCCAGAATCTTTACGTTTACGCTCTGTACGCTGATGCCCGTCATGTTCTCTATGGCGCTTTTTACCTTCTCCTGAACCATCGGGATGACCTTGGGGATGCTGGTTTTGTATTTCAGGTTCATGGCGATGTCTATCGCTATGGTGTCCTCCCTGTCCTTAAATTCAGGATCTCCCCTGTCTATCTTCTTTAGCTCCGAGCGTACATACTTCTCCAGGTGCTTTGATGTATGGCGGGTTATCTCTTCCCTCGTTATGTTTCCGCCTATATTTGCCACCTCAGGGATATCCAATGCGGCCAAGGCGGCTATCGTTATAACTACGTCAGGCCATATCCTCACTTCCCCGTTTTCGTCGGACCTTATGAGGTATGTCTTTGTCTTTTTTTCATCTGCCATGGTACCCTTCCCTCCTTAGATGGTCTCGAACGGAATCATGACACTGTTAAAATAGGTCACCTCTTCGGGATTGTCGGAGTGGATCTGAACCTCTATGGCGGTGGACAGATCCAGGGACAAAACGCCCAGGATGGACTTTGCATCCACTATGTAACGCCCCATGAGGATGTCAACGTCTGATTCAAACTTGTTTGCAGCCTCCACGAATTCCTTAACCCTCTCTACCTGGTTCAGATAAATCGTCATCTTTGTTCTCATAATATTTCCTCCCTCATTTTCATTATGGCAACGCTACCCCGATATTATAACACTTATAATAATATTATTCAACATTAAAGTTCGTCCTCAGCATGGTATGCAAAAAAACCTCCCAAAGGATCCGCAGAAGAGATTCGCCAGGCAGATGGTTCCCAGGCAGGCCGTAGGGCTCACATTCGTCTGCGTATAGTAGGATCCCATGTTATTATACCAGGTGTTGGCATCATCTATCTGCTCCAGGAAACGTCTGTACTCAGCGTTGGAAGGCTCGAGGCGCACCGCCTCCCCTGCATACTGGGCGGCCGTTACATTATTTCCAATTCCCGCATTGGCAACGGCTGCCAAGTAATACCACCTGCCGTTTCTCACGGGGCTTTCGTTTAGTATCGAAAGAGCCTCCCTAAAGCGCATGGCCTTTATAAGGGAAATGGCCATCTGTATGTCCTGTGGATCCTCATTCCGGAAAGAGCTGTCATATGAGGCCATTTGTTTTTCCTTCATGATCATCCCATAGGCCTCTTGGACTGTCTCGAACATCTCCTTGGCCCTTTCCATGTCAGGGTTATCTATGTTTGCGTCGGGATGATATCTCTTGGAAAGCTGCCTGTAGGCCCTTTTTATTTCATCATCAGAAGCATCCTTGCTAACTCCCAATACGTCATACGGATTCATCATCTATGTTTTTTTCCTTTGGATCCGGGTTTTTTTATGTGCCTTTTTGATCTCCTTTGCCACTGACTTCTCCTTCTTTTTTTCTTCCTTTTCGTCCTTCCTGTGGCGCTTTGCGTAAACCGCCTGAAACCTGGTCCACACTCCGGAATAGAGTATGTTCCTTATGATGGAGGCGTTTTGGATGACAGGCATCCTCTCAAAGGCCTTGGCCGCCTCACTCATCATGGATGTCAGAAGAAGCCTTGAAAAGGTATCAAAGTCCTCCTCATTTTTAAGCCAGGCAGAGGTGAGCGCATTGTACGACTGAGCCTTGTGATCTTTTTCAACATCCTCATAGGCATCCATGAGGTATATGAACTTTCCCAGGTAGAATCCAAATGTCTTAAGGTCATCCGCCCACATCCCCTCTTCCTTCCAGAGGAAGATTTCGGAAAGCATCTGCCCCGTATATCCCGCCACCTCATCGATGTTCTCACTGCCTTCCTTTTCTGCCCTCCACAGGGACATTACCGCATTTTCCACCGCCTTTCCCTGTCTGGGATACCTGTTTAGTATCCTCATGTAATCCCGATGGAGAAACCTGGACTTGAAGGAATCCTGCTTCGATCCGCTGTCCCTGATATTGTCCATCATATTCTGATAGGAAAGCAGCACATTCATATCCGCGGCATAATGCGTAGCCTCATTCATCCTAAACACGTGTTTTTTCGTGGGATGAAGCGGACAGATGAAGCGTGCCTTCTCATCATCGAGCTCATAAAGACCGCTCAAGAGTATTATCAGAAAGGCGCAGTCGTAATTAAGAAGGAGCTGGCCCTTCTTTCCAAACCTCTCCCCCAATGCCCTGCACAATCCACAGTAATAGGAGGTGTATGTATCAAGGTCTTCTTTTGAAAGTTCCTGTTTGTTTATATTTATATATCCAAACATATGTTCATCACACCTTAAAGCATGACCCGCCTATGAATTCCCTTAGTATGGAATTGTTTGCTATGCTGTCTGAAGGGTAGGGAAGCACATAGTCCAGCATCTTTAATATCTTCTTTGCCTCCACGTATTCTTCGGAATCATGGGGCACGGCGTAAAGCAGGGGCTCCACATAGGCCTTTAGGACAGGAAGCTCATATATCAGCGATGAATTGAACATGACATCTGCATCTTCCTGGTATGGAAAAATATGCCTCTCCTCACCGCTTCTTACAGACTCCCACCTGGCAAAGGTAGACAACGGTCCATGCCCCCTGGTCCTGTTGTCCCTTACTATCCTCCTTATGAGGCGTATGTCCCTGGTGGAAACAGGGGTATGCTCATCAGACTTGAGAGAGGTAAGCGCACTTATGTATATCTTGAACTTATCATCATCGGGAAGCCTGTAGGAAAAATCCGGATTCAAAGCGTGGATTCCCTCCGCCACGATGATATCATCCCGGCCTATCTTTAGTGTATTGCCCAAAAATTCCTGCTTTCCATTAACAAAGTCATATGTGGGCATCATGACTTCCTGACCTGAAAGGAGCTTAAGGGCAGTCTCGTTAAATCCATCTACGTCCACGGCCTTTATGTCCTCAAAGTCCAATGACCCGTCGGGGAGCGGCACCATCTTGTCCCTGTCTATGAAAAAGTCATCCAGCGCTATCGGGTGCGGATGAATGCCCGCAGCATACAGCTGGATGGAGAGCCTGTGGGAAAAAGTGGTCTTTCCCGAGGACGAAGGTCCCGCAATGAGCACTATTTTTTTCCCGGAATCTATGATCATGTGCGCAATGTCCGCTATCTGCTTTTCCATCACGGCGTCCTGCGCCAAGACCATGTACCCCATGCTGCCGTCCACTATCTTTTCATTTACCTGCGCTATGGTGGCCACATCCATACCGGATGCCCATTTGGTCGCTGAAAGGCTCAAAGAAAATAGCTTTGGGCGAAGATTTGGCGGGGATGTCTTTTCCTTGTCCACCTTTCTCTTGGGATATACCAAAAGAAACCCGTCCTCGTATTTTTGGATGTCAAATACGCTAAGCTCTCCGGTATCCGTCACCATGTATCCGTAGAGATAATCCTCATAGCCGTTTAGGGTATATACATTCATTCGGGAAGTACGCCTGAATGAAAAAAGGTGCGCCTTGTCCTTTAGCCCCATGCCATTAAAATCATCTATGGCATCCCTGAAATGTACGCTTTTTTTTGTTATCGGGAGATTCTGTCTGCAAAGATCCTCCATGGATGATCTTAAGCTTACACAAAACTCATCCGAAACATCGATCCTTTTATCTCCCGTAAAGACTTCGCAGTAGTAGGAATTGTCCATGGAAAAAAGAATGCGGACTGTCGAAGGCTCTTTTTCATCAAACAGATCCCTTGCGGCGCATTCCATCAAAAAACGAAGGCTCCTCCTGTATGTCATATGTCCCGCAGGATCTTCCATCGTGACAAATGACACCTCCCCGTCTTCTTCTGCCTTGTGGTAGAGCTCCCTTAGCCTGCCGTTTGTGGATACCAGTATGACCTTTGAATCCCCGGTGTAATAATTTTTTGCAAGATCACTGTAGGTTACATCATCCGACACCCGATGTTTTTTACCGTCTATCAAGATTTCCTTCATACGCCCCTCCTGCCACATAGGGAAAAAAGTTAGCAAAAGAAAGTTAATTCCCTACACTTCCTAAAGCACCTGAAACGGATCGTCAGACATCTGTTTTTCTATCCTCATTTTGGGGAATTTCTTTCTTAAATAGTCACCCACGTCATCCACAAATATCTTCTCTATCCCGTAGTGCCCCGCATCTATGATGGCCATTCCCTCCGCAGCCGCGTCTATCCCGGTATGATGGTCTATGTCCCCCGTGACATAGACGCAAGATCCGTTTTCTAACGCATGGGAAACCAGGCTTTTGCCCGATCCGGGGCATATGGATATTTTGAATGCCTTCATCTCCATGTCCCCGAATACCTTTACGGTATCTAAGCCAAATTCTTTTTTTATTATTCCGCAAAGCTCCCTCACGGTAATTTCATTTTCCAAGATCCCACTCTTTCCTATTCCCAGCAGGGTCCCTTCTTCCTCAAAAAGGACCTCAAGCGGCCTTATCTCTTTCATTTTCAGTTTTTGCGCCGCTATGTCTGCCATGTGTGCCACATCGTAATTGGTATGCATGGCAAATGAAGAGATACCGTTTTTTATCAATCTTATGATCCTTCTTCCAAGGAAATCTTCGGAATTTATCTTCCTTATACCCCCGAATATGAGGGGATGGTGGGAGACTATGAGGTCTGATCCCTTTGAAACAGCTTCCCCAACGACCTTTTCCGTCACATCCACGCAGACATAGATTCCTTTTACATCTTTTTCAAAATCCCCCACCGAAAGGCCTATGTTTTGCGTATCCCAGCTTTCAGCATAGCGGGGAGGAGCATACTCCTCCAACACGGCTGTTACATCCCTAACCTTGCACATATCTCCTTATTCATCCTCAATGATTCCCTGATGAAATGAATCCTTTCACCGGTAACCTCCCTGCAGAGCCCATCCAGCCTCATCCTTTCGGATCTAAGAAAATCCATAAGGCAGGGGGGCTTTTTTTTCAAAAGCAAAGGTCCGTACCTTGACTCAAATTCATTAAGCTCCATATGCCCCTTACGGGCCTTTATGATTACGTAGTATTTTACTTTCTCTTTGATGATCTCTTCATCCGTAATCTTCAGGTCATGTGCCGCAAGGAAGGTGCGGAACCCCCCTATGTCCCTCTGGGGGGAAAAAACATACTCATCAAAAGAAAATGTCTTTTGCATATCCACGGACAATATGTCCTTCATGATGGCAGATCCCATTCCGGTCATGATGAGCGTATGGGCGACTCCCGAAGGGACATCACGAAGGCCGTCTGATAAAATGGTATCTATCCTTTCGGAAAGACCCGCCTTGGAAATATTATTACGGGCAGCCCGGATGGGTCCTTCCCGCACATCAGATCCTGTCCCCGATGGTATGATCTTTCGCCTTACCAGCTCTATCAACACATGTCCATGGTCTGTTCCCACGTCAAGGACCGTTTCCCCGGGGGGCACCATGGATATTATGCCTTCTAACCTTTTTGAGAGTGTCACGTCAAAAAGTCCTTCAGCTTCCTGGAGCGGGAAGGATGGCGGAGCTTTCTTAGGGCCTTTGCCTCTATCTGCCTTATCCTCTCCCTGGTGACGTCAAATTCCTTTCCCACCTCTTCCAGTGTGCGGGCCCTTCCATCATCCAGCCCAAAGCGGAGCCTTAATACCTTTTGTTCCCTGTCCGTCAGGGTATCCAAAACATCCCCCAGCTGCTCCCTCAGCAAGGTAAACGCGGCCGCATCTGCAGGGACGGGTACATTGTCGTCCTGGATAAAATCCCCCAGGTGGGAATCCTCCTCTTCCCCTATGGGGGTCTCGAGGGATACGGGCTCCTGGGATATCTTCAATATCTCCCTTACCCTCTCCACCGGCATGTCCATCTCGTCGGCTATCTCATCAGAGGTGGGCTCCCTTCCCAGTTCCTGAAGGAGCTGCCTGGATACCCGGATGAGCTTGTTTATGGTTTCTACCATGTGAACAGGTATGCGGATGGTGCGGGCCTGGTCTGCTATGGCCCTGGTGATGGCCTGCCTAATCCACCATGTCGCATAGGTGGAAAACTTGTATCCCTTCCTGTAATCAAATTTTTCAACGGCCTTGATAAGGCCAAGGTTTCCCTCCTGGATGAGGTCTAAAAACAGCATTCCCCTTCCGACATACCTCTTGGCTATGCTGACTACCAGGCGCAAGTTAGCCTCGGCTAACTTTTTCCTTGCCTCCTCACCCTCCTTTCCGCCTTTTTCCATGCGCCTTGCCAAGTCTATTTCCTGCTCGGCGCTAAGAAGCGGAACCTTACCTATTTCCTTCAGGTACATCCTCACGGGATCCTCAAGACTCACACCGTCAGGAACCAAAATATCCAGGTTTTCAAGATCAATGTCTATGTCCGCGGCATCGTCATCCGTAAAATCAAAGTCCCCCAGATCGACCATGTCCCCAAGGTCATCCAGATCGTCCAGGTCAGGATCCCCCACATCGTGATGTACCAAAACATCTATTCCCTTTGCCTCCAGCTCATCCACGAGGCGTGCCACCTCGGACAGCTCTATGTCAGCCCCGTTTATGGCCTCCGCAATCTCGGATTCCTCCACGACATTTTTATTTGCCATAGCCTTTTCCGTAAGCTCTTCCAATACATCATTATAGCTCTTTGCCAGCTGCTCAGACATGTTACCCTCCCAAAGCTCCTTCGAAAATCCCTGTGTTTTTCTACACTACTATTCTTTCTTTTTCCATTCTTTTTATTTCATTTTTTTTGTTTATGAGGTCATTGAATCCGTTTAGGTCATGTGATGCCTCCATCAGCTCTATTCCATTTCTTTTTATTTTCAGGATGTTTTCCTTAAGGGCTTTGCCAAGCTCTTCCCCATTCATTTCGGAAAAATCCTCACCCTGGAATATTTCCGAAGCCTTTTTTCTATCCTCATCGGATTCCAGGGACGAAAGCAGCTTTGAAAGATCCTTTTCGCCTTTTTCTATCAGGGTAAACAGCTCCCCCGCTATCTTTCTGTAGATATCTTCGGTAAATTCATCGGGGGAAATATATTTTTCTACCTGCCCCAGTATATTTGGCCTTTCCAAAATGGCCGTAAGTACTGCATTTTGGGCCTTGTCTATTCCGGCCGTTTCGGGGGCTTTTTGCTTTTTCTTGGGATAAAAACCTTCGGTTTTTTCCCTCAATGTCTCCCCTATGATATTTACTTCCCTTTTCAGGGTTTCGAAATCAACGCCGTAGCGCAAGGCAATGTCTTTGACATAATTTTCCCTCTCCAGCCTGTCATCAAACCCCGAAAGGATTTTTGACATTTCTTTAAGGAACAGTGTCTTTTCCCCGGGATCGTTTATGTCGTAATCTTCCTTTATGTATTCTTCCTGGAAATTCAACGCGTTTTTGCAGGTTCGTATCCTTTCCTCGAAAGCTTCCTTTCCCTCGCTTTTAATAAGCTCATCGGGATCTTTGTAAGGGCTCATATCCAAAACATATGGTATGATACCCCGGCTCCTTAATATCGGTATGGCCCTGAAGGAAGCCTTCCTGCCTGCCTCGTCCGAATCATAACAGATATAGACCTGGTCACAATACTTGGAAAGAATGCCCGCATGCCCTGCGGTGAGGGAGGTTCCCATGGATGCCACGGCCGAATCTATCCCCGCCTGGTGAAGGGATATCACGTCCATGTATCCTTCACAGAGGATGAGTCCCTTGCGCCCGGATTTTCTGGCATGGTTAAGGGCAAATACCGTCTTTGATTTATCGAAAGATCCGGTCTCGGGCGTGTTTATGTATTTGGGAAGGCCGTCCCCTAAGACCCTTCCTCCAAAGGCTATCACGTGTCCCGCCCCGTCCAATATCGGAAACATCACGCGGTTAAAGAATCGGTCGGATGTCCCCCTTTTTTCATCATAAATGAACAATCCCGTGTCTTTTAGGATATCGTCCGGATAACCTTTTTTCTTTATGTATTTATAAAGGTCGTCAGTGTATTTGGTGGAATACCCAAGACCAAATTTCTTTATCGTATCCCCGGAAAGACCCCTTTTGTAAAAATATTCCAGGGCTTTTTTTCCATCATACGTAAAGAGCCTCGTGTAAAAATAATTCGCCGCATCCTTATTGGCCTCAAGAACCTTTCTTTGCCTCTCCCTGTCTGAGGAATTGGAATAATGGGCGTTTTTTGGAATATCTACCCCGTACCTTTCCGCCAGGTACAAGACCGCCTCAGGAAAAGTCATGTTCTCATATTCCATGAGAAAGGAAAAAATATCCCCTCCCGCACCGCAGCCAAAGCAGTGGTATAGTCCCATTGAAGGCGTTACCGAAAATGAAGGGGTCTTTTCCACATGGAAGGGGCAAAGTCCCACGTACCTTGAACCCCTGCGCCTTAGGTTCACCGCGGAACCTATCAGCTCCACTATGTCGCTCTTTTGGCGAATTTCTTCTATATAGTCATTTTCCATAGACTTGTGTGGTCATTTCCCATAAATCTGCGTGGTCATTTTCCATAGATTAGCATTGACTAACCCTGAAAAATCTGTTATCATTATGAAACAAATTTTTATTTTCTTTTATTTTCCACAAAGGAGGATACCATTATGGATCTTAAAGGTTCAAAGACCGAAGCAAACCTCATGACCGCGTTTGCCGGTGAATCCCAGGCCAGGAACAAATACACCTACTATGCTTCCAAGGCCAGAAAGGACGGCTATGTACAGATAGCCGAAATCTTCGAGGAGACCGCCCTCAACGAAAAGGAACACGCAAAGCTCTGGTTCAAGGAGCTTCATGGGGGTGAGATTCCCGACACTCCCACCAACCTCAAGGACGCCGCCGACGGTGAAAACTACGAGTGGACGGACATGTACGCTGAATTTGCCAAGGTTGCGGCCGAGGAGGGCTTTACAAGGATCTCCAAACTCTTCGAAATGGTGGGAGCCATCGAGAAGCATCACGAAGAGCGCTACAGGAAGCTCCTTTCCAATATCGAAGGCGACCTCGTATTTTCCAAGGATGGCGACTGCATCTGGCAGTGCATGAACTGCGGACATATCTGTGTAGGAAAAAAAGCCCCGGAAGTCTGTCCCGTATGCAAACACCCAAAGAGCTACTTCCAGGTAAAGGCCGAAAATTACTGATACGCTTTATGCAAACTACAGAACCCCTTTAGGGGTTCTGTAGTTTATGGAATATTCATTTGATTCCCGTATCGA
Organism: uncultured Eubacterium sp.; assembly: GCA_905236805.1. GTDB lineage: Bacteria > Bacillota > Clostridia > Lachnospirales > Lachnospiraceae > RUG14243. The sequence continues at coordinate 20,391 of CAJOPH010000019.1, forward strand.
TCTTTGAAAGTCTCCTTACCATGACTCCCCCCAGTATCCCTATCAATATCCCGGATACCGTGCCGCTGACCACTAGAAACGGCAGGTAATACATCACGTATCCGCTCTCAAGGACGAAAAAAGCCACGATGACCTGCCCCACATTGTGAAACACTCCTCCCGCCGCGGATACCCCCACGGGCGAAAACTTCCCTGTCTTGAAAAGAAGTGCCATCACCACGAAAGAAAGCACTCCCCCCGCTGCCGAATACATCAGCGCAAAGGCATTCCCAAAGGTAGCGGCTGCCAAAAGGATCCTTATCATGTTTATCCCGAACGCATACCTTAATCCCACGGTATATATCGCCACCATGACGACCAGGTTGGAAAGCCCGAGCTTCATCCCGGGTACCGCGAAGAATACCGGAACCAAAGACTCCGCAAAAGAAAGCGCCATGGATAATGCAATAAGGACGCCGCATATGGCTATTTTCCGGGATGCTTTCATTGACCCACCACCACATCCAAGTCATCTTCATCCACGCCTTCCCCTTCTATTCCCACGACCACTTTGTGGGGAAGGCAGATGACGGACTCTCCTTTCCTCGAGATCTTTCCCTGTTTTACGCAGAGTTCATCGGGGCAGTCTGCCTCCCTGATGAAGCATTCTCCATCTTCTATCACCAGGAGATTAACCCCTCCTACGCCCTGTATTTCATATTCGGTATCTTCATTCATCGGAAATGTTCCTACCGTCTCCCCATCCACGGATACCGACACATAGTCTCCTTCTTTTTGGGTAATCCCCCTTGCCAAAAAAGCTATCAAAGCCACTGCCGCAGCGACCAGGATGATATAAAGATCATTTTTCATGAAGCCGCAAGAAGATCTCTTTGCCACTTCAGGGCATCCACATAGGCATCATAGACCTTGTCCATGTCGATGTTTTTAAGAAGCATGATCCTTGAAACCTCCTGCCAGGAGGCTGCCTCATATTCCCTGATAAAGTCAAGCACATCCGCCAGCTCCCCTTCATCCTCCAAAAGTGCCTTTTCGATATTTTTGGACACCTGAACCATCTTCAGAGCCTCTTCCATGGGCTCATCCAGCATGATGTCTATTACGGAAAAAAGTCCCAAAAGGAAAAGCTCTGAGGATAGTCCCCCCATCTCAAAGACGGGAGCGAGATTTTCCGCAAACTTTGCCCTCTGCATCGATACCCTGGTGATCTCCGAAGGCTTGTCCGCGCACAGCTCCTTTGTGACGGCTGTATTGATCCATTTCTTTAAGTCCTTTTGTCCCAGCATGGCGGCCGCATGGCGTACCGACGTGATCTCGGAATTGACGGCCATCCTGTTTACCATCTTTAGGAGAGAGACCACCAGCGCCACGTCACGCCCTATCACGTCAGCCGCATCCGTCAGCTCAAAGTTCGGCTTGTTGATGATGTTCAAAAGCTCTATGTAATTGATCTTTAAGGGGGCTACCTCGGTCTGGGCTTCATTCACGGGAAGCCTGAAGAAAGATCCTTCATAGTAGGAATATCCGCCCCCTTCCCTGAGTGAATCAAAATCCTCTCTGGAGTCGATATTTACCGCACAGAGCTTCAGGTTCGGGAAGGCCTTGTCAAAGAGTATCTTGGCCTTGGCCATGTCCAGCTTCGTGTAATCCAAAAGACAAAACTCCATCTGCAGGAGTATGTCCTTATACGCAACGAACATATCCAGCGTGATCTTCCTGATAGCAAACCTGTAGCCTTCGGATTTAAGTTCCTTGATACGTGCTATGCTGGTCTCGGAAGGCTCTATGGAAGGGTCTATCAGGAGCACTATTTTTTCGTGCGGAGCGCTGCACTGCTCCTTTATCGATGAATAGATGGATATCTGATCCACCGGCACAAAAATAGGCCTGTCGTCAGAGAGGATATGCACTCCCATCACATCCACTATCTCCAGGCCTATGATATGACCCGCCCCATCGAATCTGGCCGACCCTATCAGCTCAGGATTCAGGAAGTAATTCTCCTTCTGCGCAAAGATCGAATATGCGCAGACCATCATTTTCTCGTCAAACATTGGAATAAGAGTAGCTAACATACCCGTTCTCCTTTCGTCAGGGGGCTATGCCCCAAAAATCGCAACTTTCCCAAACATTATACTATATTTCATGGTCAAATACAAGGAAAAAATCATCCGGCTTTTGCAGATGACCTATTCTTCCTGCTCCTGCATGTGCTCCCTCAGGTACTCCCCGGCATCATCCAACTCATCCTCCATGTCCTCCCCTATGTCCACGGCATGAGGCTTTTTGCGGAAGAGAATGTCATACATGACAGGCTCTATGAAGAGCGTCATCAGCGTGGCATAGATGAGTCCGAAGGATACGACTATCGCCATCCCACGGCTCAATGAGGCTGATACGTCATTTGAAACCACCATGGTACCCATGGCCAGCACAGTGGTGAATGTGGTCATGAGGATGGGGCGCATACGGGTCTGACCCGCCGCTATCAATGCAGGTCTTTTTTCCATGCCCCCGAGCCTTAGCTGGTTTACATAATCAACAAAGACTATGCCATTATTTACGACGGTACCCATCAGCACCAAAAATCCCAAAAGTGAAACTATGGATATCTGCTCCCCGAAAATCAAAAGCCCGAGCATACCCCCCGTGAACGCCAAAGGCACCGTAAAGATGATGATGAACGGGCTAAGCAGGCTCTGGAACTGTGCCACCATGACCAGGTATATAAGGAAAAATCCCAAAAGGAGGAGCTGCGCCATCTGGGTGATCATGTCCGATACATCCTCCACCTCTCCCCCAAAGCTGTAGGTATAGCCGTCAGGGAAGGCGTATTCTTCGAGTTTTTCGGAAAGCTTGTCGGAAAGCCTTGTGGTATTGTACCCGTCGGCAACATCTGCCGTTATTTCCATCATATGGGTACCATTTTCAGCCATGATCACGGAAGGGGTCTCTTCCACCTCCACGGACGCGAATTTGGAGAGCTTGTATTTTTTTGTCGTGGTATTTCCCTCATCGTCGGTGGACTCCACCTCCACCTTCATGTCCAAAAGATCCTCCCTGGTAAGCTCATCCCTCTCATCCACTATGGAAACATCCAACACATCCCCATCAATATCAAGCGTGGTCGCGGTCTTGTCGGTCGTTATCTTATCCGTAATATCGGAATATACCTGTGCCACCGTAAGTCCCAGCTTTGCCGCCTTCTTCCTGTCTATGGTAAGGTGCAGCGTCTCGTCGGGATCTTCAGAACCATCCGACACATCGGTAAAGCCATCGATGGACGATGTGATCTCACAGAGGTCTTTCGCTACGCCTGAGAGCACCTCCGTGTCAGATCCATACAGGTACATGGTAAGACCGGACGACGTAAACGAGGAAAGGTCGCCCGAGCCTGATTCTGACACCTCCACGGTGCACTCCGTTTCATCCTCCAGGGCAGCCGTCACATCGTCTTTTATTTTCCTTATCTCACCGCTATCTGTTATATCTTCATTTAATATTATGTAGAAGGAGATCTCCGAGTAATCATCGCTTTCCGACGCTGCCGCGGAAAAAAGCCCCGTCAGGTTCGCCATGGCCCCTACCTTCTCAATATCCCCCACCGCCAGGATCTTATCCGAGATAGCGTCTGCCTTCTCATATGCCTCCTGCTTGGTGACATCATCATCCATGGTCACCTGTACGAATATCTGGTTTGACCCCGAGTCGGGAATAAGGACCAGCCCCATCCCCGGCACTTGGGAAATGGCCATGGCAAACAAAGCCACGGCCAGTCCTATGGGTATGATCTTAAACCTTAGGAAAAATCCCAAAAGCCTTCCATATCCCTTTTGGATTTTTTTTGTAAGGGACGTAGCAGACGGGATATTTTTTTTCAGCATGAGGCTTCCCATGGAAGGAACCACGGTCAATGCCACCAGCAATGACGCGCCCAGGGAGAATGTGATGGTAAGGGCAAACGACACCATGAGCTCCCTCACGGTCCCCGTGGTAAATATCATGGGAAGAAATACGCATACCGTGGTAAGGGTCGAGGAGATGATGGCGGAAGCCACCTGCTTTGCGCCCCGATAGGCAGCCCTTGCGGGCGACGTGCCCCGTCCCCTGAGCCGGTAGATATTTTCGACCACCACTATCGAATTGTCCACGAGCATTCCTATCCCAAGGGCCAGCCCGGACATGGACATGATATTTAATGAAATGCCGGTAAAATACATTATAAGGACAGCCACCAGCACCGAAAACGGTATGGAAAATGCCACTATCAGCGTGGGGGATATCCTCCTTAGGAATAGTGCCAGCACCACCATTGCAAGCCCCGCTCCCCAGAGCATGTTGCTAAGGATGTTGGACAGGAACATGTCCATGTATTCGCCCTGGTCCATCATGACATCTATGTGGAGGCCTTCGTTTTCAGACTGCAGCTTATCAAAGGCCTCATTCACCGTGGAAGCTACCTTGGATGTGCCCGCGGAGGATGACTTGTATACGGAAAGGACCACTGCCTGTTCGCCATTCATTCTCGCATAGGAGTCCTCTGAATTGTCTATCAGGGTGACATCAGCCACATCGTCCACGGTGATGGTGCCGAGGTTATCTATATGTGTGAGGGGGAGATTTTTTAATTCCTGAACCGACTCCACTTCGCTTCCTACCTTGAGAAGCCACTGCGAATCGTCCTCATCGTCAATGTAGCCGGCAGGCATGGAAAAATCCTGCGCATAGATAAGGGAGGACAAAGTGTCCAGGGTAAGGAGTCCGTCCAGGTTTGCGGCCTTTAACGCGGCATCTCTCGACTCTTCGTATTTTTCCAGGGCTTCATCCAGCTCTGCCTGGGCCTCATCCAGCTTCTCCTTGCCCGAGGTTATGGCGGCCTGCCCCGATCCAAAGGATGCAGATGCCGTCATCTTGCCCTCTTCTACGCTCTCATAGTTTTCAAGGGCTTCATCTATGGCGGATTTTACCTGCTTGAGCATGGCCTTGTTCGCATTTATTTCGGTCTTTAGGTTGGCAAGCTCCGTGTCTATTTCATCAAGGCGCTTTATCGCATCGGCAAGCTGCCCAAGGGTATCTGCGGTAAGCGCGCTCGCAGCCTCCTCCTGTCCGGTGGATTTAAGAACCGTTATGGCATTATCCAGTTTTTCGGGATTATCCAGGGCATCCTCCACATCAGAAGGAATGTCGGACGGGGAAAGTCCCAGATAGCTTTGGGTCGCCTCATCCTCCAGTGCGCTTTTAAGCTGCGAAAACATCTCATTCATCTGCGCATAGGATTCCTTTACCCCCGCCTTCTCATAAGCCTTTTTCTCGGCGGTAAGGGCTACCTTGGATGCCTTGAGCGATGAAAGGGCTGCCTCGTAGGCGCTCTTTGTGGCCAGGGCCTCGTTTAGCTGCTTTGTATATTTGGCAAGCTCCTCAGACGTGCCCTCCTGCTGACTTTTAAGCGATGACTCCGAGGAATTTAGCTTTGATTTTCCGCTGTTTATTTCCTCTTTCGCATCGGAAAGCTCATTCCTGGCATCGTCCAATTTCTCTGCAATCGTATCTGCTAAGTCATCATTTAATTTCTCAATCTTTTCTTCGTTGAGCCGCACCTCCACGGTCTGGTCTACTATCCCCAGGGTGGACACGGATCCCACTCCGGGCTGCCTTTGGAGATAGGGGACGATATCCTCGTCCACCATGGATGATACCTTATATATGTCCGCATCATCCATGGAGACTGTTGCATACATGGTAGCAAGCATGTCCATGGTAATCTCCATTACAGACGGTGACCCCGCCAAATCAGGCAGCTTATCCTTTATCTCTTCGATACCCGTATATACCTTGACCAAAGCCGCATCCATGTCCGTATCCTCATCGAATTCGAGCATGGTCAGGGAGTAATTTTCCGCAGAATTGGACGTGTAGGTCTTTACATGATTTATGGTGGAAAGAGAGGATTCGACTACCTCCGTAACCTCAGCCTCTACTTTTTCGGGAGATGCCCCCGGATACGTGGTGATGACCAGCAGGTACGGGGTGGAGAATTCGGGAAGAAGGTCTGCCTGAAGCTTGGATAATGACACTACAGCTATCAAAAGAGCCGCTATCACCGCCACAAAGACGGTGAAGGGCTTTTTTACGCTAAGTTTTATCATGATGATACTCCCTTAATGCATCCGTAGATCAACGCTCATCAGTTGAACCATGATGCTGTTTTTTCTTTTCATACATATGAAGGTCAGCCTCCCTCATAAAGGTCTCAACGTCCTTGTCTTTTCCGTCAGTGGTGGCTATCCCTATGCTAAATCCAAGATCCTTCATCGCCCCGTCGGTAAACCTGGCCATCATGGCTTCGGAAAGCTTTTCACATTTTACCTTGATGCCATCTATGTCCACGGGACCTATGAATACCACCGCAAACTCATCCCCGCCCAGTCTGGCAGATATTCCGTCAGAGAAGATCTTTGCTATGAACTCCGATGTCTTCTTAAGAACCTCGTCACCCACATCATGCCCCATGGTATCGTTTATGGTCTTGAATTTATCAAGGTCCATGTAAAGCATGGTCATGGGCTTTCCCCAGTTCCTATTGAGGTATTCGTTGAAATATCTCCTGTTGAAAAGACCTGTCAGCTCGTCGGAATTTGCCTCCTGGCGGATGGACTTTTCATAAATCTTCTGAGTGGTGGAATCCAGGAACAGGCAAAAATACCCCCTGGGCCCTCCTTCCTGGTCTATGATCCTTTGCTCCACTATCGTAATATAACGGGTGACAGGTCCCCTTACCAGCCTGAAGTCCTGCCTCACCGTATGGCTCTTTTCATTCTTTACCGGGGAACCCACCGGCTCCATCCTGTCCCCCCTCCACTGAAGGTAGTTCATGTGGGCCAGTTCCTCCCTCTTCGTCTGGGTCATATTGAGGAAGGTGTCGTTTGCCATCTGCATCCTGTATTCATTGTCACAGCTGACGATGGGCATTGGGAGGTTCTTTATCAGGGAATCCATGACTATTCCCTCATTCTCATAGGCCTGAAACTTGTCCTTTAGTCTCTCCACGGTCTTTTTCTGGATGGCCCTGTATATGTCTTCCTTGTCAGTGATGGGCCATATCTCGTCTATCTTGTCCATGTAGGAGGCGGCCTTTTCCGGGGCTCCGATGAAAATGATCTGCATCATCTTGGTCTTTGTCATGGCAAAGGCCGCCAGAAGAAAGGTTCCGTCAAAGACCAAAACCTTATAAGACTCCCCCGAAAAATCAGGTACCTCGCCCGGCTTTAGTTTCTGGTAACTGATGGGCACATTCACATCTTCTTTTGTAAGCTCCGGCACCGCTGCCTTGGATACCGCCATGTAAAAATCTACCTTAAAATTCCTCATCTGTTCCTGACCGCCTTCCTCATCCTTGATTCTGCCATCTGCCACATGACTCCTGCCGAAACACATATAAGCTCATTGATAAAAATTATCCAAAACAACGGGAATGCCCCGTATATCTGCCAGCACTTTAATCTGTACCACACCATTTGGAACAAAAAGATGTGCCAGGTAGATGACCCTATGACAGCCCACCATTTCCCTATGGGGGAGGGCACGGATCTGTCTTTGAAAAAATAAAACAAATACCAGATCACGGGCACCGCATAGAAGAATGAAAACAGGCAGGTACTCCTCCAGTATATGGTGAGATTGGACATATATCCATGGTAATCATAGGCGCACAAATAAATGACTCCCGCCGCAAAGCTGAGGATCATGAGGATATTCGTTGCGGCATCGGCGGATGTACCCTTTATCGCCATGAAATACCCCACGCCCACCATGAATATATAGCGCAAAAGTATGAGCCTGTAGACGGGATTGGGCATATGGAATAACGACACGCACAGCTCATACAGGATGTTTCCCACGAGAAAACACAAAAGCCCCGAAAACGGGTTCTTCTTCATCAGCGAATAGAATAAGGGGGAAAGAATGGTAAATTCCAAAAGAAGGGTCACATAATATCCCCCAAAGACTCCCCTGTTTATTCCGCCCGTAAGGTAGGTGCCAAGGATATCCCCCACACCTCCAAAGGTATATATTCCCGTGACTACGGAATATATGGCCTCAATGATGTAAAGCACCGTGTACGGAAGCAGTATCCATCCGAGCTTGGGAAGCATCTCTGAGGGCGCATAAAGAGCCTTTAAGGAGTCATCCTTCTTTCGGGAGTAAGAGATGTATGAATTGTACCCCGATAGCAGGAAGAATACGGGAACCGCCATCCTTATCCCGAAGGTAAAGGGCGGGTAGGCCTTTGACTCCCATCCCCAATGGGTCACTATCACCATCATGATACAGACCGCCTTTATGTAGTCTATCAGGTCTATGCGCTTTCGTTTGACCAATTTGCCCCATACTCCTTTTGTAAAATCTTACCGTAAAACCATATCCTTTTCATTATACACCCTTTTACGGGATATGTCAAATGCGGATGGGGAGTGGATAGTGTAAGCGAATCTCCCATATGGTTTTCGACTTTGATCAGAGGGACAGCAACCCCCATCTCAGATGGGGGTTTGCCATTACTTTAATCTAATATTCACATCGTATTCACAAAAACTTTATCTCCTTACGCATGTTTTTCAGGCTCCCCTTCCGGGAATATGACCTTGTTAACAAAGAAGAAGATCACCATCGAAATACCACCGTTTAGAACCACCGTCCCGATGTTGTATACAAAGTCCGGCACAAACTTTCCCGCGACTGCTATCCAGATGCAGTTTATGGAATTTACTATGCAGGTGATTATCACGAACGCTATCGCATACCACATGATCTGATAGGCGACATTTCCCTTGGACCTAAATACTATGTTCCTCTGGATGGGAAAATTCACGCACTCTCCTATGACCATGGCCACCATGTACGCGCAAAAATACGCAAATCCGCCCTGGGATTCATCATAGCCCAGTATGTTCCAATTGAAAGATACGCCCGCAATCGTAAGGGGAATTCCCGGCCATCCGAAAGAGGCGTGGGAAAGTCCCGAAAAAATGGATGGCAGAAACTGCAGTATCAGGTACTTAAATACCGTTATGAGATTGCTGACTATTACAAACAATCCGCCTTCCCTTATCCACTTGGCAGCGCCCGGATGCTTGGCGGCGAAACTGTTCCAAAAACCCATGCTCACACCTCCCTTTGCGCCTGTTTGTTTACCATAATGCGGCCAAAGGCCGCATTATTTTCATACAGTTCCTAATTTCTGTATGAGCTAATTCCTTATGAGCTGCTCATATTTTTTATTTGCTTTTTTGTTCTTGAAGAATCCCCTTATCACCCTGAAGAGACCGCCGTGGCCATTCACGAATGAGACCATATCCCTGACCATCTCCATGGACACCATCCCACCTGTCATCTTGGCTATCGCGCGGAAAGGCATATTGTACTGGAACAATGTATTAAGGTCGGGAACGCCCTTGGCATCAGCCTTTTTTATGTTTCCGTCAAGTACCTTGAAGATCTTCCTCGCAATCCATGACTTGGCATATGACATCTGGCAGAGCGCATCATTTTCGGAAAGCTCCCCGCTCCAGGATCCGTCAGGGATATCATGCCCAAGAAGGGCCTTAAAGGACTCATCCGTGACATTCTTTATGTCCGCATCAAAATAACATCCAAAAAGCTTTTTGTCATATGAGGGCACATCACCTTTTTGTTTGACATCCAAAGACCCTTTGAGCCTTATATCTTCCACAAAAGAGCCTATAAGTATATCGTACGTCCCTCCTTCCACGGCCCACGAATCCGTCTCATTGTTCCAAAACCTGAACGTAAGATCATCAAAAGGAATGGATACCTTCTTTTGCTCACCTTTTTTAAGGAAGACCTTGGCAAAACCCTTAAGCTCTTTTTTCGCCCTGAATATCCCGGAGGATGGCAAGGACACATAAAGCTGCGCTGCCTCTGCCCCATCATATCCCCCGGTGTTTTTTATGGTAAATTCTGCGCCTTTTTCATTTATGACAAGGTCCGAATACTCAAACTCTGTATATGAAAGACCATATCCGAAAGGATATTTCACGGGAACGTTCGCGGTGTCATAATACCTGTATCCAATGAAAATGGCTTCCCTGTATTCGCTGTTTCTTTCCTTTGCCGGATAATACGAATACGCCGGCGTATCCTCGTACTTCAGGGGGTATGTTTCATTGAGCTTTCCCGAGGGAGTGCTCTTTCCCGTAAGAAGGTTAAGAAGCGCCATGGCCCCCGCCTGTCCCGTCAGGTATCCGTGAAGAATGGCCTTTAGGTTCACGTCCCAGGGCATCTCTATGGGAGATCCCCCCGAAAGAACGCCCACGATATTGGGATTTGCCTTGCTTAGCTTTTCCAAAAGGTTTATCTGGTTTTCGGGAATCCCCATATGCTTCCTGTCTAAGCCTTCAGACTCAAATATCTCCGTCATCCCGAAAAAATATAACACGACGTCTGATTTTCCAGCAAGCTCAATAGCTTCCTGTGTCAGGGTGTGGGATTCTTCCCCGTTTCTTTCATACCCCTTGGAAAGGCCTATGCATTTTATTTCGTTCTCTTTGCCTATGCACTCTTCTATGGTATCGAGTTTCGTGGTATTAACAAGGGACGAGCCTGCGCCCTGATACCTTGGAACAAACGCAAAGTCCCCGATCACACAAACCTTTACGCCCTTCTTTAATGGAAGAATGTTATCATCATTTTTTAATAGCACAGCACTTTCTTCCGCTGCCTTAAGGGCGATTTTGTGATGAGCCTCTATGTCAAAATCCTTGGTCATTCCTTTTTTGTACTTTGCCGTATAAAGGACCGCATCAAGGAGCCTGTCCACGCAGGCATCTATCTCTTCTTCCGTAATGTCCCCTTTTTTTAATGCATCAAGGAGCTGCCTTGCCGAGTCAAGTCCCGGATTTGGCATCTCCAGATCGGAACCTGCCTTTACACCCAGCACATGATCATTGCTCCCACCCCAGTCAGTCACAACGAACCCTTCGAAACCCCAGTCGTCCCTTAATATATCCTTTAACAGGTGAACGTCTTCATTGGCATAGACCCCGTTTATCATATTGTAGGCAGACATGACGGCGTGGGCGTTTGATTCCTTTATTGCCATCTCAAAG